>CAKVOK010000043.1 GCA_934792465.1 uncultured Clostridia bacterium
CCTATAGCGATAAAAGTTATACTTGATGCGAGTACGGGCGATATAGTGCAATACTATAAATACGGGAGTACGGCCGGTAATGTAAAATCATACGGCAAACACCCCTCAAATCCCGGCTACAGCACAAAAATTAAAGTTGGTGACAGTGCAAACATTAATTTAAAAATGGTATGTGCGGAAGATCCCGTAGTAACGGCAAACAGAATTATGAAATCGGGAAATACGCCGTATGGTTCTGTTGACGAACCGGGGTTCAGAATAGATAATTTTTATGTTAAAAAGCTTACTCATGATACTCCGACAGTGACTTTTGATAACAACGGCGAAAAAACAGAAGTAAAGGTTAATTATTTTAACGAAGTCAAAATACCGGAAAAACCAGTAAGAGAAGGATATATATTCATAGGCTGGTACGATGCTGCGGGAAAAAGAGTTGACGGCACAGACGAAAAGCCGGTAACAATTTTGAGCGGCATAACGGAGGATGCGACAATTACGGCGAAATGGACAAAGCTGTCTACGGTAACGTTTGATTCTAAGGGCGGAACGGAAATAGAGCCGATTACAACGGAAACCGGAGAAATAACTCTGCCGGAAAGGCCCGTAAAACCCGGTTACAGCTTTGCGGGCTGGTATACGGACGAAGCGTATACAATGCCTTTTGATGAAAAGAATATAAGCGACAGCATGACGGTATATGCAAAATGGAGCGAATACCTCATTAAAGAGGATTTTGAAAACTATACAAGCGGTCTTTTCGATATAGATTCCGAAATTACGGCAAAGGGATATTGGCACAGCGAGGTTGTTGACGACGGCACCGGCAATAAATATATGAAATATTATATGACCCCGTCGGATGAACTTAAATTTGACGCAGCAGACGGCGCAAAGCTTATTAACAGAGAAATTCTTGCTTCAACGGAAGCAATAAACAAAGACGGTTGGTATGAAATCGGTTATACTTATTATCCTAACGGTATGAAAGCGAATATGAGCAATATTTTCGGTATTTATATGTGCGACATGAATACTGTGGTATCGGCAATTGGCGTTCATCGTGATATACTGCCCGGCTGGCTTGGAGATACCGCTAAATATTACAATGACATAATCACCCAGAATTTGTGGACTATTGAAGGACCTATCTCCATAAAGACAATATATACTGCGGCAGGCGACAAGGAAAGAACATATTTAACATTTACCGAAAACGGCAAAGAAAAGTCAATCGTAACATCGGACGGACCTATGAAAACTCCGAGAAAGAAAGTCGGCAGCAGTTCGAATATCGGATTGAAAATTAAATGCGAAACCGATCCGACATTGCTTACAAAGGGAAATGTAGAACAAGGATTTATGATAGACGATTTCTATGTTAAGGAATTAAATACGCTTACTCCGACGGTAACGTTTGTAGACGGCGACGATATTCAGACGGCATCGGCAAACTACTTCAAAGAGGTTACATTGCCGGCACCGACAAAGGAAGGCTTTGAATTTGCGGGCTGGTATACGGACAGCGACGAACAGTTCACGGGAAAGAACGTAACGGAGGATATAACGGTATATGCGAGATGGTCGGGTACATATGACGTAATATTCAACGCAAACGGCGGAAGCTATGCGGACGGAACGAGCGTCAAATCTATCACGGCGGAAAGCAACGAAGATGTTACGGCTCCGGAAGTGCCGACAAAAGAGGGATATACATTCAGCGGCTGGTTCACGGACGAAAAATGCACGAACGCATTCGAAGGCAAGGTGTATGCGAATACGACACTTTATGCGAGATGGCAGGGCGTGCCGAGGGTTGAAAAAATCACACCGGCAGACAAGGCGGAAAACGTAGATTTGAAGCCGCAGATAAATATAGTTTTCGATTCGGAAATGGATAGTTCAACGCTCACGAGAGAAAACATTAAGGTCATGCGCGACGGTGAAGCGCTCCAGAGTACGCTCTACAATATAAATTCTGTTGTAAACACAGACAGAAAAACGGTTGTAACGATAAACTTTACAACAAGCCTTGAGGTTTCAAGCAAATATATCGTTACGGTAGGCACAGGTGCGAAAAATCTTCATTCCGGACTTGCGGAAGCGTTTACATCGGAATTTACGACAAAAGGACTTATGATAAACGTTACAAACGTTAGTGTCGAGGACGAAAACGGCGCTGCCGTAGAAAGCCTGGCTGCAGTGAAAGGCAAAAAAATAAAGGTTACGCTTACGATAAGCAATAATGCAGGCAAAACGACGGAATATACTTCGGTATACAGTTTCAGAGATGCAAACAAAATAAAATCGGCGAAAATTGCGTCGGGCAGTATGTCCGAAACACCGGTTACAACGGAATTAACCGTTCCGGAGAATGTCAAAGACGGCGATAAACTGGAAATGATTCTTGTTGAGAATATTTCAAACCTTGCACCGCTTGCGGGCAAGACAAAGATAATTGGCGAATAATATTTCGGAAATTGTAATTTGATGGTGCGTGCAATAAAGCTAAATTCGCACAGCGAATTTAATTTAGCTGTTTCGCAAGAAACAATTTAGCTATTGAGTGAAACGAAATAATTTAGCTTTACACGGCAGTGCAAAATTTAGCTGATACATGAGTATATGCAGACCAACAACCCCTCAGTCACCTAACGGTGCCAGCTCCCCTTGCACAGGGGAGCCTATATGGGGTGAGTGCAAAACCATATTCAGCGGCACAGACCAAAGCCTCCCCTGTGTAAGGGGAGGGGGACCGCCTGTGGCGGTGGAAGGGTTGTAAGAGCTAAATGTGTTGCACACGCTAAATTGAACTTCGTTCAGCTAAATTGCCGAACGGCAGCTGATACATGAGCATATGCAAACAAAATCAAATTATAAATCAATACAACAAAAATAATCAGGATAACGGCGGTTCGGGCTGTTGCAAAACAGTCCGAAGCTGCCGAATTGAAGCGGAGGAACATATTAATGAATTTAAAGAAAATTACATCGGCGCTTGTGTGTCTTGCACTGATGATTGGGTTAGTTCCCGCCGGCACAGCATTTGCGGAAGCGGACAGCTTCACAAACGCATGGGGAGATGTTATCAGAAAAGAGGATTGTCTGTATTACGAGGATTTTGAGAACTATACCGGTTCGGATTTTAATATTTCCTCCGATATTACGGATAAAGGATATTGGCATAATGAAGTAACAGGCGACGGCAAGGGCAACAGATATATGAGATATTATGCCACACCGAAAAACGCTGCGTTTGACGCAGACGATGCAAAAAATCTGATAGCAAACAAAGAAATACTTCCCGCAACGGAAGAAATAAACAATAAAGGCTGGTACGAAATCGGTTATACATATTATGTCGGGGATATGAGGGCATATATGACAAATATATTCGGCGTATATATGGATAAATCAATAGTTTCCAGATTGGCAAGTCATAATTGGTCGTATCCTCAGTGGCTCAGACACTGGACAGGTGCTAATTATCCGGACGGATTTTTTGAAAGAAACGGCTGGAGTGTAAAAGACCCTATAGCGATAAAAGTTATACTTGATGCGAGTACGGGCGATATAGTGCAATACTATAAATACGGGAGTACGGCCGGCGATGTTAAATCATACGGAAACAATACGTCAAATCCCGGCTACAGCACAAAAATTAAAATCGGCAGCAAGGCAAATATTAATTTAAGAATATCATGTGACGAAGACCCTGTAAAAACATCCGAAAGAATAGGCTATGCAGCGGCGGAAGAACCGAGCTTCATGATAGATAATTTGTATGTTAAAAAATTGCCCACATATGAGCTTTCGTTTGATAAAAACGACGGCACGGGCATAATGAAAACACAGGTGGTATCTCCGGTTTCCGAGCCTCAGCTTCCGGCTCCGGAGAGGGACGGCTGGCAGTTTGCGGGCTGGTATCTCGAGCCGGAGTGCGAAAATGTATTTGACAAGGACAGAGTGAGCAGCGACAAGGTTACGATATATGCAAAATGGCTGAAAATACATACAATAAGCTTTGTAACGGACTGCGATACGCAGATAGCTCCGATACAAACGGTTGAAAGCGAAATAACAATGCCCGAAGCTCCGAAGAAAATCGGATATGAATTCAGCGGCTGGTATTCCGACAGCACGTTTGAAACTCCGTTTGACGGCAGCGGAATATCGGGTGATATGACGATATATGTAAAATGGATTTTGGCGCACAAAATCACATTTGAAACGAACGGCGGCGAGCCGGCAGAGCCTGTATACACGGTAAAAGGCGTAGAAAGCGTGCCGGACGCAGTACGTGTGGGATATAGATTTGACGGGTGGTTTACGGACGAAGAGCTGACGCAGCCTTTCGACTGCACAGACGTTTCGGAGGATATAACGGTCTATGCAAAATGGACGAGAAAACACGTAATCACGTTTGAAACAAACGGCGGAGAGCCTATCGAGCCGTATTATACGCTTGAGGATATAGAAGAACTTCCGAAAGCCGTTAAGCCGGGATTCGGTTTCGAGGGCTGGTATACCGATCGTGAGCTTACGAAGGTTTTCGACGCTGAAAGTATATCCGAGGATATAACGCTGTATGCGAAATATTCAAATATTATATTCCACGAGGATTTTGAGAACGATACGGAAAACGCATGGCTGAAAACCGCTTGCCCGAACGGATGGGAATCGCTTGCGGCAAAGGGCTACGGAGTCGTTAAAGACAGAAAGGGAAATTACGAATATCACTGTGCCGAAGAACCGGGAAATTATATTGATATAAACTTCCCGAACGGCGGACCGGGACTGTATGAGATAGAGTTTAATGCACGAAGCGACGGAAAATCATGGTATTTGGCAAATTTGTTTTCGCCTTTGAACGGAAACACGATAGTGGCTCCGTCGCATTACGGAAACGGAAGCGAATGGATTGTAATGGGTCAGGGCGGATATATGTTCCTATACAAATTAGGGGGGAGCGACGTTGACGGATATATAAATATAAAATTCCGTGTTGATACGGAAAATAAGGTAACGTATGCCGCAGGCGAGTATACGAATATAATCAAAAAGGTATTCAAAGCCGAAACGGACAGAAAGCCGTTTACGGCGAAAGGCGACGTGAACGGACTGACGGGTATAAGGCTCAGAATGAATCATATGAGCAAGGAGCTTTATAAGACCACATTCTACATGGACGACATATATGTCAGAAAGATTGACAGACCTGTGCTGACGGCGTCAACGCCATCCGAAGACAAAAAGGATACGGAACTCCGTCCTGCAATCAGGCTTGAATTTAATCAGCGAATAGATTCGGCTTATATTACGACCGACAATTTCAATATAAAGGACGAAAACGGCACGGCGATAGCGGCAGACGAATATACGATTGCTGAGGAAACGGAAAACGGAAAATTCGTAATTTATCTGAATCTGAAAAAGGATTTGGAATACATGACGACATATTATATAAATATTTCGGATAAGGTAAGGGACAAATCGGGATATTACCTTGATAAAAACTACAGTATACCGTTTACGACAAAGCCTTTGAAATATGAGGTTGCGCCGAAGCTGACGGACAGGGACGGAGCTGTTGTTTCGGATATTTCCGTTATGAAGGGCAAGACACTTCATGCGAGTGTTCATGTAAGAAACTTTGCCGGTGAAGCAAACGAAAAGATATTTGCCGCCGCCGCACTTGTGGATGCGTCGAACGGCAGACAGCTCGGATATGCATTTGAGGAATTTACACTCGGAAAGGGTGAAGAAAAAGATGCGGTAGATGCACGGTTTGAGGTTCCGGAAAGTGCCGGGAACGATTTGAAAGTATATTATTATGTCTGGAACAGCAGAACGGAAAGAAAGGCATTGACGGACAAATATATACTTCCGCAGTGATGAGGTGACAGGTTAATGAAAAATGAGTTTACGGCAGGGTGTGCCGTGAAAAGAAAAAAACGTGCGGACAGAAATGTTATAGAGCTTTGGAGCATGACGGTCATACCGATTTTGTTCATTGTGGTGTTTTGCTATCTGCCCATGTTCGGAATAATTATTGCATTCAAGGATTACAGATATGCAAAGGGGATTTTCGGGAGCAACTGGTGCGGTCTGGAAAATTTCAGAGTATTTCTTAATTCAAAGGAATTTTTGCACGTAACATGGAATACCGTCAAGATGAATGCAATACTTATAGTTGCAACAAATCTTGCGGCGATTATACTGGCTATAGTGCTGTACAATCTAAAGAGCCGCAATGCCACAAAGGTATATCAGACGATGCTGATAACGCCGAATTTCCTGTCGTGGGTTATAGCGGCATACATGGTTTTCGCATTTTTAAGTCCGACAAACGGATTACTGAACAAGATTATAGAATCGTTCGGAGGAACGGCTGTGGACTGGTATTCAAAGCCGGGTGCGTGGCCGTGGATTCTGACGATAGCGGACATATGGCATACATTCGGCATGGGAAGCATTTTGTATTATGCGGCTCTTATGGGAATCAGTCCGGAGCTTTTCGAAGCCGTGGACATAGACGGCGGAACGAGATGGCACAAAATACGCCATATCATGCTTCCGGAGCTTGTGCCTATCATATGTATAAAGCTTATTTTCGCTGTGGGCGGCATCTTCGGAGGAGATTTCGGCTTGTTCTATCAGGTGCCGAGAAATGTCGGGGCACTCTATTCGACAACGGATATAATTCCGACATATATATTCAGAATGATGCGTGTTCAGGGGGAAATGGGTATATCCTCCGCAGCAGGACTGCTGCAATCGGTAGTCGGATTTATTTTGGTGATGGCGACAAATGCTCTTGTCAGAAAAATAGATCCCGAACGCAGCTTATTCTAAGGAGGGGGAGAAAACATGAAATTAGGCATGAAAAAGGAAAGTGCGATAGGTCAGGTTATTTTGAATATCGTATTTATTATAATGTCGCTTGCCGTTGTTCTTCCGTTCTTGCTGCTTGTGAGCGTATCTCTTTCGAGCGAAACGGATATATCGTATCTGGGATACAGGCTTATTCCCAAGCATTTGGATTTATCGGCATACAGATATGTATTCAAGCATCCGGACGTAATATTGAATGCATACAAGGTTACGGCGATATTCTCGTTTATTTCCATGGTGCTTTCAACTGTGTTGACATCGCTGTTTGCATATCCGCTGTCGAGAAAGAATTTCAAGGCAAGAAACAAGCTTTCGCTGTTTATGTATTTTACGACGATGTTCAGCGGCGGTCTTGTTCCGACATACATATTGATAACGCAGTATCTGCACCTTGCGAACAATATATTGGTGTATATTATACCGGGTGCGTTCAGTGTGTGGAATGCGTTCGTAATGAGGACGTTTTTCAACGGATTGCCGGAATCCATTGTAGAATCGGCATATATGGACGGTGCGGGAGAATACAGGATATTGTTTCAGATTGTATATCCGCTGTCAACGCCGGTTTTGGCGACAATGGCGGTAGGAACATTCCTCGGGAAATGGAACGACTGGAACACGGCTATGCTCTACATAGACGACAGCAAGCTGTACAGCCTGCAATATATGTTACAGAGAATTATTCAGAATTTAACGCTTTTGCAGAACAACGAGGAAGCGGCGATGCTCTTTTCCGACGCAGCGAAAGTGCCGGCGGAAACGGTCCGTATGGCAATGGCGGTTGTTGTTGCCGGCCCGATACTTTTCGTATTCCCGTTTTTCCAGAAGTATTTTGTAAAGGGAATGGTTCTCGGAAGCGTAAAAGGATAATGCATTTGAAAGAAAGGATATGAATATATGAAAAGATACAGAAAAATTATGGCTTTGATACTTGCGGCCGCAAGTATGTGCGTATTCGGCGGATGCGAAAATACGAAGTCGAGCGATACGGATACTCTGGTATGGTGTCTGCCGGCAAACGATATCAGCGACAAAACCGCCGTTCTTGATGAAGTGAACAAAATAACCGTTCCGAAAATAGGTGCGAAGGTGAAAATCCAGGAATACGATTTCGGAACATACACGGAAAAAATGCGTATGAAAATGGCTTCTGCGGACAGCACATACGACCTGATGTTCGTAGGCTATCTGAACAGCTACAACGAAGCTGTGAAAAACGGTGTTCTCGAACCTCTTAACAAGCTTATCGAAAAGAATGCGCCGGAGCTTAAAAAGGCGATTGACGATTATGTATGGGTAGATGCCGTACAGGATGACGGCGAGATATATGCCGTGCCGAATACACAGATTATGTCAACTCAATATTCGTTCGGTATTTTAAAAAGTCTTGCGGAAAAATACGGCTGGACAAAAACGGAAGTGGAAAAACCGGAGGAGTTCGAAGAGTTTCTTGCGACCGTAAAGGCGAATGAGCCGGACATATATCCGTACAGACCGAACTACGGACTTGCAATGTGGACAACAAAATATTCGCAGATTGCCGGCGGTGTGTGCATAGACGAGGAAGGTCCGGACAATGTTGAATTGTTGAGAAACACACCGGAATATCAGCAGGGTATCGCTACGGTACGGGATTGGTTCAAAAAAGGATACATCAGAAGCGATGTGGCTTCCGTGGGCGATGACAACACGGATTTCAATGCAAACAGATATGCGGTATACAATTCTACATGGAAACCGGGACAGGAAACAATATATCCGAGTTATACGTATGTGAAAATCGGAACGCCGCGTATAGGGAACGGTGCATCTCTTTCCACCATGACGGGCATAAACTACAAGAGCAAAAACAAGGAAAAGGCTATAAAGCTTATATCCCTGATGAATACGGACAAGGAGCTTTACAATCTTATGTCGCTCGGAATCAAGGACAAACACTATACACTGGGTGAGAACGGAAAGTATACGCCGATAGAGGACAGCGGATATGCAATTTCCGGCTGGATTATAGGCAACCAGTTCAATGCATTGGTTGCATACAACCAGGAAGATGATGTGTGGGAGCAGACAAGAAAGCTCAACAAGGAATCGAAAAGCTCAAAGCTTCGCGGATTCAAATATGACAATTCAAAGGTTAAGCCGGAGCTTTCGTCGATAAGTGCCGTAACGGGAGAATACGGAGCAATGTCAAACGGTACGAGGGATAAGGACGAGTATTGGGGCAAGATGGAGGCAAGGCTGAAAGAAGTGGGCGAGGACAAGGTTATTAAAGATACCAAAGAGCAGGTAAAGGAATTTTTGGAAAACAAGAAGAAATAATCAGGGAGAGAATTTACATGAACAACGTTTTGGATTTCGGCGCAGAGGGTGACGGAAAAACCCTTGATACAAAAGCGATTCAGGCGGCCATAGATGCCGGAGGAACGGTGTATTTCCCGAAAGGAGAATATCTCACGGGAACGCTTTTTCTGAAAAGCAACGGCGGACTGCACCTTGAGGACGGAGCCGTTATAAAAGCAAGCACGAACAAGGCGGATTACAACGAAAGCGATTGCTTTGAACAAAACTGCCGTTCGAGCAGCGAGGGCGTAGATATAGGCAAGCACCTTATCATTGCGGCAGAACAGGAAAACGTTTCAATCGGCGGCAGCGGAACGATATACGGCAGCGCCGGATTCTGGGTGAACGAAAGCGGCTACAATGCGGATGCGGACATATATATTCCGAACAAGGAACGTCCGGGTCAGATGATATATTTCTGCGAATGTAAAAATGTGAAAATATCCGGCGTGAGCCTGAGGTATGCGCCGTTTTGGCATCTGTTTCTGCACGGCTGCGAAAATGTTTCGGTCAGCGGTCTGAATATCGAGGGAGAACCGAAGCAATATACGAACGACGGAATAGACATAGATTCCTGCAAAAACGTTACCGTGAGCGACTGCATAATAAGAGTGGGCGACGACGCCCTGACGCTGCGCTGCGACACATCAAGACTGAAGAAAAAGCGGTGCTGCGAAAACGTATGCGTGACAAACTGCGTGCTTTCGAGCAACGGCGCATACGGCATACGCATAGGCGTAGGCGAGGGACTTATACGAAACTGCGTATTGTCGGGAATTACGATTTGCGATACGATGGTCGGTATAAATCTGATAAACCGATTTTCGCCGAACGGAAAATGCACGTCGATAGAAAATATAAAATTCAGCAATTTCATAATCAATGCGTCGAGAACGTTTGATATAGGGTTCAAGGGAGTGGATGCGCATCCGCCGATTGCGGAGGAATGTTTCACAAGGAATATAACCTTTTCCGATATATATGCGAAAAGCTATAAAAACAACAGGGTTCTCGGAGCGGAGAAAGAGGATAAGGGCAAAATATCGGATATAAGGTTTAAGGACTGCGATTTTGTATTTTACGGCGACGTCATAAACAAGGGCTGGGTCGAAAGTCCGGAATGTTGGGAAAGTCAATCGTCCGGGAACGGGTTTAATGTCCGCAATGTGGAAAACCTGGAGTTTAACAACGTGAGGATAAGCTATACGGACGACAGCTTCGGCTGGAATTTCGATTACGAGCTTGAAAACGACTGCGGAACAGTGTTTAAGGATTGCACCGAAAATAAAGGAATTGGCAGAAAATGAGAAAGATAGGAGAAAATATGAAAAAATTATTTTGCGGTATACTGAGCGCTGCCCTGATTTTTTCATGCTTTGCGGAAACGGTGATTGCGAAGCAGGGCACGGCAAAGGTATATGTGACATTTCACGGCGATGATTCAAAGGACGGAACTCAGATAAACTCTGCGGTAAAGACGATAGGGCGCGCACAGGAGATTGCAAGAATTTACGCTGCCGAAGGCAGAAGAACCGAAGTTATTTTGGAGGGCGGAGTGTATGAGCTGGATTCTGAAATAAGCTTCACGGCGGCAGACAGCGGAGCGAGTGCCGAAACCCCTGTGATATACCGTTCTTACATGGGACAGCGTGCCGTACTTACGAGGGGCAGGCATATAGAAGCGGAAAGCTTCTCGCCGACCGGGAACACAGCCGTTCCGATAGAAGCGAGAAACAATGTGTACGAAGCGGATTTGTCGGATTTCGGCACGCTTGCAGGAGGTATATCGGACGTGCTTTTCGCCGAGGATAAGGTAAGACAGCCGGCGAAATGGCCGAACAGCGGATACGCATATATGACAAAATATTCCGAAACGGACGAGGAGGGAAACACCGTATCGGGAATAAGTATTCCGAACGGGAAAAAAGGTGCGTGGACGGGTCTTTCCGATATGTATTTCGGATATTGGAACAACGGATATACTTACTATATTCACAGAATAACGAATGCGGCAGACGATTATTTGCAGCCGGGAGGAAACAATGCATATTCGTGCGTTGTGATGAACGTACTCTGCGAGCTTGACAGTCCGGGAGAATATTATATAGATACAGCGGCGAAAAAGCTGTATTATTACCCCGAAAACGGTCTTGACAGCGTATATCTTGCCTCTGCATCGGGAAATGTCGTATCAATGAACGGCGCACAGAACATACGGTTTGAAAATGTCGATATGATATGTGCAAGGGGCGAGGGATTTCATCTGGAAAACTGCAAAAATATCGTAATTTACGGTTCGGAAATCCGAGGACTGGGCAGCTACGGAATAAACGCTTCGAATACAAGCGGTTTGCTCGTATGCGAATGTGATATTTCAGAGCTTAACGCAAACGGAGTTAATATTTCGGGCGGCAAGCAGGTGACGCTGACTCCGTCGGGAAATATTATAAGAAATTCGTATGTGCATGATTTTGCCAAGCTGAAAAAGGCGGGCAGCGCAGGAATTAACCTCGGCGGCGTAGGTGCTGCGGTTTCGCACTGCGAGGTGTACAACGCTCCGCATCAGGGAATTACCTTTGCCGGGAACGACCACATTATAGAGTACAACCGGATATATAACGTAATGAAAGAAAGCTCGGACAGCGGTGCGATATACTGCGGAAGAAGCTGGACGGAACGTGGGTCCGTCATACGCAACAACTATATTTACAATACGAAAGACGTGGCGGATTATACATACAACGACGGAAACGAGTATTGGGGCGGAACGGACAGGGACGCAATATACTGCGACGATTTGCAGAGCGGTATTACGGTCAGCGGAAACATTATTTATAATATGGGCAGAGCGTATATATTCGGCGGCGGAAGCGATAACAAGCTGATTGATAACATTGCGATAGACTGCCGCCGAGGCGTGGAATACGACCGCCAGGGGGAGCGGGGCTGGAGATACCAGCATATCGACCCGAACGGCACTGCCGGAAAGAATATATACAAGCAGATAACAGCACTGATTAACAACAGCGAATACAATTCCGAGCTTTGGTATTCGAGATATCCGAAATTCAGGGACGTAATCGAAAGAAAAGAAGCCTTCGACCGTGATATGGCAATGGAAAATACAACGAATCAGTTCAAAGAGGACGCAAAGACAAGATGGGGATATGTATATGACAGAGTTGTACACAACAACTATTATACCGGTGTTCGTGCGGACGACTATGCGGCGAACGGATTTTACAGTGGAGAATACAAGGGAGAAAATCCCGTTTCGGGCAGTAAAAAGAGCTGGTCATATCTCGGCAGATTCCCGAACGAGAGATATGTTCTCGATAATATACCCGTAGCCTCCGTAGACGGTATGGCGGCAGGTGTTGGTGAGCATGAGAATGCGAACATTATACTTTCGAGGGAAGAGCTCGGCGTGTCTGTTGCGGATAATTACGATATAACGATTTCGGGAAGCGGTCTTTCCGAGGGAGTATCACGCTCAACTGCCGACATGGGCGTTGAAGCGGAGGACGGATATATTCCGTCATATTCCGAAAACGAATTTGATGTGAATGCAGGAAACAAATTCAAGGCTTATGCTGCAGTGTATGATAACAGCGGCAGACTTCATGAAGTAAAAGTTTTTGATGAGGTATATATTTACGACGGACAGGAAATAGAACTGGAATCGGATATTCCGGACGGTGCTGCGGACGGCTGGTATATGGAAATATATATGTGGAGTGCAGACGGAAAAATGAAACCTGTTGCGAAAAAAACATTTGTTTTGGGAGGAAATACATAATGCTGAAAAAACTTACAATGTTTTTAATGCTTGCGGCTGCTGCATTATCCCCGTTTTCCGCTTTTGCTGCGGCGGAAAATCAGCCGCAGACGCTGGAATTGTTCGTTGCGACGGACGGCGACAACAAAAACGGCGGAACGCTCGAGAAACCGCTTGCCACAGTTCAGGCGGCGGTGAAAAAGGCAGAAGAAGAAAAACGGAAAAATTCGGATTTGCAGATAACCATAAGCATAAGAGGCGGAAACTACTTTCTGAATGAGGGAATAAAGATAAATTCGATTTTGTCCGGAACGGAGGAGGCTCCGTTCGTTATCAGAGGCTATAACGGCGAAGAGGTAAACTTAAGGGGCAGTAAGCAGATAAATCCTAAGGATTTTAAACCCTGCAAGAATGAAGAAATGCTGAAAAGAATACCCGAAAAAGCACGTCAGTATATCGGTGAATACGATTTGTCGCAGATAATAAGCGGAGGTATGGATACGTTTGAATATCCGTTTGCCATGGGAAGCAATGCCTCGTATTATTCGCTTCTTGTAAATGAAAGAGATCAAACACTGGCACGCTGGCCGAACGACGGATTTTCTCATGTTCAAAAGGTTGTAAATAAATGGAATTTCTTTGTCGAGCCGGAAAACGCACAACGCTGGATGAATGCTGAAAGCGCTGTGATTGCAGGATATTTCGGAGTACAGTATCTGAAAGAATACGAAGCCGTAAATCAGATAGCGGCAGACGGAAATATTCTTATGAGAACAAATGCGTATTACGGAATAAAGGCAGGCGACAGATATTATATTTTCAATTTGCCGGAAGAGCTGGATTCACCGGGAGAATATTATATCGACAGAGCTACGCAGAAGCTGTATTTCTATCCGCCGTATACGATTACAAACGCATTTATGGAAATGCCGATATTGAAGGAAGCTATGCTTACGGCAAAAAACATTAAGAATTTCACAATCAAAAACGTTAATTTCAAGGCTACGAGAGGAAACGGAATAGACGTCGGCGGAGCGCAAAACTTCACGTTGGACGGCTGCAAGCTGGAAAATATCGGCGATAAGGCACTGAATGCGATGGGCAATATGAAAGCGAAGATTATAAATAATGATTTCTTTCATATAGGAGGAAGATGCATAGAGCTTGAGGGCGGCAACAGGCAGACGCTTGTTTCGTCGGAAAATCTGGTTGAAAACAACCATTTCTTCAACTTTGCGAAGATATGGGCGTCGAACAATCCGGCAATAAATCTGCAGGGAGTCGGAACAACTATTCAGCATAATATTTTTCATGAATCCTCATCGCAGGCGATACTATTCTCGGGGAATGACCACAAGTTTTTGTACAATGAGATGTACAATCTTGTTAAAGAGGTTTCGGACGCAGGGGCGATATATGCCGGACGGGATTATATAAGCCGAGGTACGGAAATTGCGTATAATTATATTCACGATATAGATACGTCGGCGGACAAATCGGGTTCCATATACGTTGCCGGAGTGTATCTGGATGACCTGTATTCCGGTACGAATGTTCATCACAACGTGCTGGCAAGATGTCATCTCGGAGTTATGATAGGCGGCGGACGTGACAACAATTTTGACAACAACCTTATAATAGACTGCGAAAACGCAATGTTTATGGACGCACGAGGCGTAGGCTGGGGCGCATATCATGCAAAGCCGGGCGGTCAGGCATACAATACGATTTTCTGGGTGCCGTACAATCAGCCGCCGTGGAGCAAGAAATATCCGGAGCTGGCAAGTATTTTCGACCACGGAAACCTCGGACTGCCGTATAACAACTCGATTCAGAACAATCTTATGTACAATTATCGGGTTAATATGATAGCAAGCGAAATGATAGCCTACGGCACGGTGAAAAACAATACGGAAATGAAAGACAAGCCGGAGATATTCAGGGATTATGCGGACAATAACTTTGAAATTGCGGAGAATGCAGAGCTTCTTAAAACAAGTCCGGAGCTGGCGGATATAGATATGTCGAAGGTGGGGCTTGATGCGGCAAGGGTTGCGGAAAGCACGGAACATTCGCTGAATGCCGGATTCAGACTTATTTCGCCGAAAAACGGAGCAAAGAATATCTCAAACCTCGGTTATCTGTTCAAATGGGATAAGCATGACGGTTCGGACAAATATGTTGTGAAGATAGCGACCGACCCGGATATGAAAAACGTAATAATTAAGGAAGAAACCGTGAATAATTATCTGAATATCAAGAATATACCGTCGGGCGAAAGAGTGCTTTATTGGACGGTTGACGGAATAAACTATTCGCAGAGTCTGAAAAACACGTTCAAGCAAACGGGCGCACCGAGAATGCTCATAAGCTATCAGTATGAGCTGACGGACAAAACGGAGCTTGCAAGAAACGTTGAGGTATGCCAAACTCTTTATGACAACGTTACAGAGGGAACGGAAAAAGGAACGTATAAGCAAGGCTTCAAGAGTACGGTAAAGGCAGCACTCGACAATGCCGTTGCGATAAACGGTTCCCCGACAGCCTTGCAGGCGGATATAGACGGCGCAAGCAAGCGAGTGGAAGATGTTGTGGCTTCTATTCCGGACAATTTCAATTATGACGTGATAAATGTCGGCGAGCTGCTGAAGGATAAGAAAAACTGGCTCTATGCCGCCGGACACGAACAGATAAATGCCGACGATTACTGGACGTGGAACGCAGACGGAAGTCTTTCGCTTACAGGTGTAAACGGCAGAAAGAATCATTATACAATCTGCGGATATGACAAGGATTTGGGAAAAGCGACGGCTATTAAATTCGGATATAAGGTTAATGTCAGCTCAAACTATTGTATTATGGGCTTGCAGCCCGTTACAACGGGATTCCTCGGTGCAGGTCAGGGTTACAGCCTGATTATCAAGAGCAATCAGATAGAAATTCAGAAATATGTTCCGGGGTATACCGGCAATGCCATAAAGCAGCAGATTCTCAATTTCTATATTTCCGATGACAAATGGGTGGATTTGGAACTGGGTGCACTGTGCGTGGGTGTAGGCACATACGTATATCTTAAAGCGGACGGAAACGTAATTGCTTCATTCCTCGATACCGATCCGCCGTATTGGAATCCGGAGGCTGTTAAGTTTATCTTTACGAATCCGAGCGGCGAAATGCCGGAATGTTATGCATCGATACGTGCGGCAAAAGAATAATGAAAGGCAGGGAATTGAAATATGATATTTAGAAAAAAGGCTTTACTTCTCGGCACGGCGATGTTTTCGTGCATGGCGATTTCGGCACAGGCGGCATTTATTAAAAACGCCGACCTGAACCTGACGGATTCTGCCGTTACGGTAAGCGGCATGAACTTTGCCGAAAATAACGGAGAGTATGCAACGCTTTTGGTGTTAAAACCGGGTGTTTCGCTTGATTCCATGACAAATGGGGGAGTTGAAAAGCAGGAACAGGTGAAGATAGCGGACGGCGCTTTTGAAATAAGGTTCGCACTTGGCGAAGCGGCCGAGGGAGAATATACAGCATATATAAATGCCGGTAAAAAAACAAGAGAAAGCAGATTTACATATGTTAAGGACGCTGCTTCGGTATACGAAACCGTTATGCGTGCGGCTGATGAAACGGAATTTTCCAAGCTTTTGGAGCAGAATACGGCTGCGCTGAATCTTAACGATACCGTATACGGCAGTATTTCCGGCAAGGAAAATGCCGGGAAAATACTTTACAGGGAAATAAAAGACGGAAATATTAAGGCAGAAAATGCGGAGGCCTTGAAAAAAGCTGCCGTAAAAATTGCCATGATAGAGCTTTTTAATGAGAATAAGACGGACGGCATTATTGACGCCGGTATATTTGTTGAACCCGATATTCTCGGACTGGATACGCTGGATTCGGATTTAAAGGTTACTGCATATTCGCTTTATTGCGAAAGCATAACGGAATCCGGGAAAGCTAAGGTTATTGCCGGTTTATGCTCGAACGGTTTCGGCAGTATCAGGGATTTTGAAGAAAAATTTGTGTTTGAGGTTACGAAAGCGGCAATCCGCAGCAACAACCTGAGCGGAACGGGACACATATCGTCAATTCTCGAAAATAACAATTCGGTAAACGGATTTTCTCTGACGAATTATAAGAGCGTAAAGGGAAATGCGATTAACAACAAGCTTATCGGCGGAAATTACGAAACGAAATCCGAAATGCAGGATATTCTCAATACTATGGTTTCGGAGAGCGGCGGCAGCGGCGGCGGAAGCGGTTCGGCAGGAGGCAAAACGGGAAATGCCGGAGCCGGCTACACCGGAGGCACGTATGCACCGACCGCTACGATTGACAACGGCACAACAAAATTCGTATTCGGTGATATAACAGCGGAATATGAATGGGCAAAGGACGCTGTGGAGGCACTTTACGGCAAGGGAATCATAAAAGGCAGAACGGAAAACGAATTTGCGCCGGGCGAAAACATCACAAGAGCCGAATTTGTTAAGCTGATACTCGGCATATTCGGAACGGAAATATCGGGAAATTCCGCAGGATTTGAGGACGTTGCCGAATCGGACTGGTATGCGGATTACGTGAACACGGCGTTTGAAAAAGGTCTTGTAAAGGGCGTTACGGAAACGTATTTCGGAGCGAATGAAAATATTACGAGAGAAGATGCTGCTGTGATTATCTCAAGAGCATGCGAAAATACAGGCAAGATTCCGGCAAGTGTGACGGAACCGGCCGTATTCGCCGATTCGGCGGATATATCGGAATATGCGGCGGAAGCAATAAATGCATTAACCTCTGCGGATATTCTGCACGGTTCGGACGGCAGATTTTATCCGAAAAACAACTGCACAAGAGCGGAAGCGGCAGTTATGCTGAAAAACATTCTGGATATGATAAACGGTTAAGGGGGTTGGTGGTAAATGTTGAAGAAACGAATACTGGCATTGATATGTATATTTGCGTGCATAATGACGAATGTGAGTGCAGCGCCGATATTTTCCGATATTCCGGAAAATTCAAATGAAGAAAAGGTGTTGAATGTTGTAAAGGGTCTGGGACTTATGAACGGCTATGAGGACGGTTCGTTCCAGCCCCGTGAAGCCGTAAAAAGAGGAGAGGTTGCGCAAATCGTATGCAATATAATGGGCTTTGAATATGATGTAACCGATGAAAAAATCAGCTGGGAAAACGAATATCTCGGCGACGATTCCAAGGATACGGAGCTTATCGTTGCGGAAACCGGCGAAAGCAGCTGGACGGACGTTCCTACAAACAGCTGGGCATACAAGGCAATACGGCAGGCAACCGGTGTAGGCGTTATGCAGGGCGACGGCGAGAGCAGCTTTCGCCCCGAAGATACGGTCACTTACAACGAGATGATTAAGGTAATACTTTCGCTGGGCGGATATTCCGAGGAAGCGAAGTATTACGGCGGTTATCCGGACGGATATGCGAAAATTGCGGCGGAAAACGGATTGCTTACGGGCGTTTCCGGTACGGGAGAAAGCAGAATGTCCCGTATGGATGTAGCACGGATATTGTACAACAGCCTTAAGCTTCATGTGAGGAAATATACATACAAAAAGTCCGGTCTTGCTATAGATTCCGATAACGAACAGACTTTCATGAACGAGATTATGAACATATATTCCGTAACGCAGACTTTGACGAGGACGGATATAACATCTGTGGATTCCCCGGAGGTATGCGGAAAGGGAAAAGCAAGTCTGAACGGATTTGAATTCAAATTCAGTGATGAGCAGGCAGAAATAAGAGATTATATAGGTCGCAACATAAGAATTTATGTTCATGAAGAAGATAACGAATACAGGCTGCTTTGCTGGGAAGAAACCGGTAAGGACGATATAACTGAAATCGGTGCGGACGTCTTTGACGGATA
This sequence comes from uncultured Clostridia bacterium, assembly GCA_934792465.1. Classification (GTDB taxonomy): domain Bacteria; phylum Bacillota; class Clostridia; order RUG12999; family RUG12999; genus CAKVOK01. The sequence continues at coordinate 18,921 of CAKVOK010000043.1, forward strand.
TGCGGACAATACGTTTACATATTTTAAGGAGAAGGATTCCTCCTCAAAGAAAAGAGTTACGGTCGGAAGCAATTTCAACCTTATTTATAACGGAAAATACAAAGGCTCCTACGGCAACGGTATTTTCAATATTAAAAACGGCAGTATAACGGTTATAAAAAGCGGCGGCGAAAAGAGCGATATTGTTGTTGTCGAAGATTATACTTCGGGATATACGTCCGTTGTAAATACAAAGGAAAAATATGTGGTGGATAAGCTTGCAGAGGGTACGGGAAGCGCAATAATCAATTTCGAAAAGGACGGAGAAACCGCAACGTACTGCATATGGGATTCCGACGGCGGAAGAATCGAACTGGATGACATTTCAAACGGAGCAATCAGCTATTTTGTAAATGACGGATATATAAAAATGTATTATTCGAAAAATTCGGTAGCCGGAGAAATTTCCGAAATATATGACGAGGGAGATGAAAAATATATCAGCATTGATGATGTGAGCTATAAGGTGGAAAATGTATTTCTTTCGTCAAAGAACAGCGTTCCGCTTTCGACGGGAATGAAAATCAGCGGATATATTGATATATGGGGTAATATTGTCTGGCTGACGAACGACGCGGTTTCAAGCTCGGTAGGATATTTGGTAAAGGCGGCTATGAAAGGCAACGGCAGCGGCGCAGAACTGAAATTTTTCGATTTTGTTTCCGGCTCGATGACAACGGCCGATGCGGCGGATAAGCTGACATATTTCAATAAATACAATGAATCGTCAAAACCCGGTGCGGATAAGCTTGTAACGCTGATCGGCGAGTATGTCGGAGTATTCAGCTACGAGAAAGACGCAGCCGGAAAGATTAAGAAAATACGAATGCCTCTTGATAAGAATCTTTCGAGCAACGAATTGAATATAAGGTCTATGTATACTGCGTCGACGCTTTCATACAATATGAGCCTCGGCACGATGGGCAATGCCTATATAACATCCGGAGTGAAGATTTTGCAGCTGCCGGCGGACGAAACGCAATATGACGATTATAAGCTGATAGCCCAGGGAACGCTGCGAAACAGAAGTTATACGTGCGATATTTTCAACTTTGACGCAAAATCGAGAATTGCTAAATTCATGGTGTTGAAAAACAGCTCGGACGCAACGGGATATATAGCAGAAGAAGCTTCGCTTTGGGTTGTTACGGATATAGTAAAATCATATGATGCGGACAAAAATGAGGAGTCAACGCAGGTCACGGTTACGGACGGAGCAAATATTCAGACGCTTACGGCCGATACGGATATATGCACCCTGGACGGCGTAAAGAATCCGTTCGGAAAGACGGACAGCTCAGGAAATGAATATACGCTTTCGCCGGGTGATTTGGTTCGATTTGAGCTGATGAACGGAAAAGTAGTAAATATCCAGATAATGTATGACGCAGACGGCAAAAATCCGGCATGGTACGGTGCAGACCCTGCGGCAAAGACAACGGACGTTCCGTCGGGAAATGAGAATTATACAAACGTGCTCGGCTCGATTCCGGGATGTACAGGATTCCACCACGGTCCCGACAACTATTCGACATATACGAATACAAATCCGTTCGGATATGCTTATGACATAATAAGCGGTTCGAAGAGAGTGTTCGGAAATACAGTATTTCGTTCCTGCTATGTATACGGTTTTGCATATGCGGAGTACGAAAACTATATGACGATAAGCACACAGAATCTGCACGGCAGCTTCGACGGGGAAATCGAGAAGGACAACTGGTATACAGAAACCTTTAATCCGGCAGGTGCGGATATTGTCGTGGTAAAAGGAAACGGGAAACGTGTATCCGTGAAAAAAGGCAAGATAAGCGATATAAAAACGTATGAGCAGGCAGGAACGGACTGTTCAAAGATACTTGTATGCCACGGATATAACTATTCGACAGGCAGAATATTTGTTTTTGACAACTGATAGTATCGAGGCTTTATACAACCCCGAAAGAGGGTGTGGAAAAACAATTTTGTTTTGTAACACCCTCTTTAATATATAATGAGGTATTGCAATATGGAAAGAAATCATTTAATAACCTGCAAAAGCGCAGGCTTTTCAAAAAACGGCGTTATATATTTCAGAAAGAAATTTGAATCGGAAAAAGGCGGCAGACTAAAGGTGAACGTCTTTGCGGACGCAAGATACAAGCTGTATATAAACGGTGTTTTTGCGGACGCAGGGCCGGCAAAGGGAAACGATAAGGAGCTGTATTTCAACGAGGTTGATTTGAGCGGATTTTTAAAGGACGGCGAAAATGAAATTGAAGTGCGTGTTTTGAATTTGCGTTCCTGCGGCGAGATGCCGCAGTATCTGTTTTTAACGTCCGTCAGAAGAAGCGGCAGCGGCGTGCTGGAAATTTGCGGTGAGGCGGACGGCAAACCGTTTGTAACGGACGGCACATGGGATTGTGCCGCAGATGAAGGAATTGAATTCCGCATTCCGAAATATGCGAATTATACGGGAACTCCGGAGTATATCGATTCGGATAAATATAAAAAGCTTAATTGGGAAAAAGCGGTTGTAATAACGGATTCTCCTAAGCTCGACTGGGGAGAAACCACACCGTGGCATAATAAAAAAAGCCCTGTTCCGAATATGAAGCTTGAGGAAAGAAAAATAGAGCTTTCGCCGAACGGTATTTTCGATTTCGGGTATATCACAACGTCATATCTGAAAATAGTATGCAGAGGCAAGGGAAAGCTAAGGCTTACGTATGCGGAAAAATATAAAAACAAAAACGAGGTCAGAACCGATAAAACCGGCATTTTGGAGGGTGACTGCGATACGCTGGATTTAAAAGGGGAAGAAGTCGTTTTTGAGCCGTATTGGTTCAGGTGCTTCAGATGTATAAAAACAGAATCGGAGGGAGAAATTGAGATTTCGGCGGCATATGCATACGAAACAGGGTATCCGCTTGATATAAAAGATGATTACGATTTCGGCAGCGAGGAAGATAATAAGCTGTGGGAGATAAGCGTAAGAACTCTTGAAAGGTGTATGCAGGATACGTTCACGGACTGCCCGTATTACGAACAGCTGCAATATGCCATGGATACGTATTTGCAAAGCATATATGCATATCGGATTTCGGCAGATGACAGACTGCAAAGGCGTGCGATACGGGATTTTGCAATGTCCGTTAATTCGGAAGGACTTGTGCAGTCGCGCACCCCGTCTGTGAGAAATCAGTTTATACCGTGTTTTTCACTGTATTATATAATGATGGTGCTTGAGCATTTTGAGCGCTTCGGAGATGAGGATTTGCTTTATGAAAATATACCGCAGATTTTGCAGGTGCTGAATTGGTATGAGAAGCACAGCAATGCGGACGGTCTTGTTGTGCGGAGCTCTTACTGGCATTTTATCGACTGGGCGGAGGAATATATGCCGCTTAGGGGAGTGCCGCCGTATGAGGACGGCGCAACGCTCGGTATAGAAAGCCTTATGCTGAGCTATGTTTTAAACAGGCTCGGAAATGATTTGAAGGATACGAAATATTCGGGAATTGCCGAGATGTTTACGGAAAAAGCGGAGCGGATAAACCGTTCGGCGGAGGAAAAATATTTTTCGGAGGAAACGTGCGCATATTCAAATACTGAAAATAAGAAAACGTTCAGCCAGCATATGCAGATATGGGCGGTTTTGTCCGGCTGCGCCGGGAACGAAAGAGCCGAACGGATAATGAAAAAATCATTTGAGTTTAAGAGCGCACAGGCAACGTTTGCATATGCATATTTTTTGTTCAGGGCATTGGAAAAGGCGAATTTGTATTATATGCGTGAGGATATGCTGAATAAGCTCAGACGTCTGACGAAGCTCGGCTGTACCACGCTGCCGGAAACACCTGTAAATTCGAGAAGCGAATGTCACGCATGGAGTGCGGCTGCGATTTATGAATTTACGGTTATGGATCTCGGGGTTAAGCAGTGCAAAAATAAAATTCTGATTAAGCCGTATACGGACGGCAGAAATTCCGCAAAAGGCACGGTAATGACGGCTTTCGGCGAGGTGTATGCGGAATGGAAAAAGGTAAACGGCAATGTTGTTTTGAAATATAGAGCACCGGAAGGTGCGGAGGTCGTAACGGAGGGGATTTGAATGACAGGTATAATAATTAATACGGATAAAAAATGCGGAAAAATAAAGCCAATGCACAGTGTAAACAACGGTCCTGTGCATAAATTCGGAGAGGCACAGAAAATAAGCAATCTGGAAGCGTACAAGGCGGCGGGGATTCCGTATGCGAGAAACCATGACGCAGCTTTTTGTTCTTCATACGGCGGAGAGCACATTGTTGATGTGCCTGTGATTTTCCCGGATTTTGATAAAGACCCGTATGATGAAAATTCATATGATTTCGAGCTGACCGACGAGTATCTGAAAGTAATCGACTGCGCAGGAACGAAAACATTTTATCGTCTGGGTTCGAAGATAGAGCATCAGAAGAAGAAATACGGAACGCTGCCGCCGAAAGATTTTCATAAGTGGGCGGTAATCTGCGAGCATATCATAAAGCATTATACGGAGGGCTGGGCGAACGGATTTCATTATGATATAGAATACTGGGAGATATGGAACGAACCGGATATAAACGATGACGAAAGCGATGATAAGCTGTGCTGGGGAGGTACGGCACAGCAGTTTTACGAGCTGTATAATATTGCGTCAAAGCATCTGAAAAGCAGGTTTCCGCATTTGAAGATAGGCGGTCCTGCCGTGACGGAAGTAGAACGTGACGGGAGTATTTTCCCATGGAAAAGGAATTGGGTCGATAATTTTCTGAAATATATTGAAATAAAGCCGGATTTCCTCTCTTGGCACTGCTATTCGAATGATGTAAATTTACTTTTGGAAAAGGTAAGACATACGAGAGAAATCCTCGACGACTGCGGCTGTGCGGAAACGGAAAGCATACTTGACGAATGGAACTACGTTAAGGGCTGGTGCGGTGACGAATGGATTTACAGCCTGAAAGCGGCAAAGAGCATAAAGGGGGCGGCATTCGTTGCGAGCGTTATGTGCGCCTGCCAGTATGAGCCGCTCGATATGCTGATGTATTACGATGCAAGGCCGTGCGGCATGAACGGAATGTTCAATACGGATTTCGTGTGCGAATGTCTGAAAGGATATTATCCGTTCAGAATGTTCAATGAATTGTATAAGCTCGGAAACTGCGTGGAAATTCAATGCAATAATGATAATGTAAAGGCGTGTGCGGCGGTGTCGGACAGCGGAGAAAACGGCGCCGTTATGGTATCGTATTTCGATGATAACGACAATGCGCCGTCGGAAAAAATCAATGTTGAAGCAAAAGGGTTTGAAACTGCGGAAGTATATCTGCTTGACGCAGCGCACGATATGGAGAAAATCGGGACGGAGAAGGTGCAAAGCGGCAGAATATCGCTCGATATTCCGCTGTACGGAACGTATCTTATAAAGCTGAGCAAAGGAGAAATGTAATTGAAGAAATATTCAAAACTAAACGAGGTGCGGATTAAGAATATCGAACCGCACGGTATGTTGCGAAAAACGCTTGAATGTGAGCGTGACGGGATTACGGGACATCTGCACGAAATAGGCTATCCGTATAATACGGAATGCTGGAAATATAAAAGCCTTGCGGACGGCGGATATGCGGCATGGTGGCCGTATGAGCAGACGGCATACAGAATAGATTCCGTAGCCAGAATGTCGGCTTTGCTTGACGATTTGAAAAGCTATGAGAAAATTATGGGTGACGAAATACGCCTGTGTCTGGGAAATGATGATACCTTTATCGGACCGCAGGAGCTGAAAAAGGCAGAAAGCCGAAACCGCTGGCCGCATGCCGTTTTGTTCAGGGCACTGTATGCGCTCTGGAGCAAGACGGGAGATGAAATTTATCTTGAAAAAATGCGCAGTCATTATTTGAATGATGATAATGATTATTCCGACAGCCGAGATGTTGTAAACGTTGAAACCATGCTCAGACTTTATGAATATTTCGATGATGAAAGATTGCTGCAAAAAGCGGAAACGGCATTTGAAAATTATAACAAACGTCCCGAAAGCAAGGAGCGTATAGCGGATTTGACGGCAGATACATATATTCATGACCACGGTGTTACATTTAACGAGATAGCGAAGCTGCCGGCTCTGATGTATGTGTATACGGGTAATGAAAAGCACCTTGATGCGGTGAAATCCGCATACGGACGGGTTGATGATTTTCATATGCTGCCGGACGGAATCCACAGTTCGAGCGAAGCCCTGTGCGGCAAGGAAACATGGCGAACGCATGAATCGTGCGATATTTCCGATTATACATGGAGCATAGGCTATTTACTCGAAGCAACCGGAAACGGGGAGTATGCGGACAAAATCGAAAGGGCGGTATTTAATGCGTTTTTCGGAGCTTCCGCAAAGGATTTTAAAGCAATTCAATACCTTTCGGCAATAAACCAGGTAATATGCGCCAGAAATTCGACGCATATAAAGGCTTGGAGAGATACGCCGAGAATGGCATACGCTCCGCATCATTATCCGGAATGTTGTGTGGGAAATATCGGACGTGTATTTCCGAACTATATATTGCGAATGTATCAGAAAACAGAGAGCGGAACAGCGGTAAGCCTATATGGCGACAGCAAATATGAAGATGAGGAAATCAGAATAATTCAGAGCGGAAACTATCCCTGCGGAATGAATGTGAAGCTTGATGTTGCGGTTAAAAACGGGGGAAAAACATTGCTGAAACTAAGGATTCCGAAGTGGTCGGCGGAAACGGAAATATTTGTTGACGGCAAAAAATGCAGCTGTGATCCCTTGAACGGATATGCCGAAATACAGGTAAAAACCTGCACGCTTGACATAAGCTTCAAGCCCGTTTTCAAATCTCATATGTCGGTTGACGGCGGAATTTATTATACATACGGTCCGTTCTTGCTTGCACTGAAAATTGATGAAAATTGTTCGGTGGATACGAAAGAAAAAAGACAGACGGCTGATTTCCCGGCATATAATATATATCCGGCTTCGCCATGGAATTATGCCGTTTCGGGTTGGGAAGCACCGGAAATAATCATGTATGAAAGCTCGGAAAAGCCGATGTGGAGCTATGTGCCGTTTGAAATTAAAATAAAAGCACGGGTTCTTGAAAATTGGAAGCTTGTCAGGATTAAACGTGCCGAAAAGGAATTTGAAAACGGCGAGGGGATTGATGAAAAGCAGGTGGAATGCGGCGCAAGTGTTGTAGACGAAGATAATCTTGTTACGCCGAAAATCCCGTCGGCGGATTTCGTGAAGGAAAATTTGGGAGAGGAAAGGGAAATAACCCTTGTTCCGTATGGCTGCACGAATATACGGCTGACGGTATTTCCGAAATATTTTATTAAATGACCGCCGAACAAGTTCAAAACAATCTTTGGGATGTCTTGAACTTGTTCGACAGGCGGTTTCTCAACATGGCGGATAATTGCATTTTTTCAACTTTATTCGAGAATGTTTGTTGTGATAAAATCCACGCCCCATGAGGATAATTCCTGCGCCCTTTTCATATCGTCACAAGTCCAGCAGTTTATCTTTCGTCCGGCTTTGTGTATCTTTTTTATCAGCTCTTTTGTGGCTTCTGTATGCTTTATGTCGAGGTCGAAGCCGTATTTTAGCATGAGTTCAAACACGTTTTCACCGAATTTGTGCGTCAGCAGCTGAATATCCGCATTCGGAGAGAGCTTTCTCAAAGAGATAAGGTTTTCCTTTGCAAATGATATAAAAATCATGTTGGCGGAAAAATTCATATTGCCGATGATTTTCAAGACGGCTTTAATATCGCATTCGTCAAACGGATTTTTAAGTTCAAGCACGGCTTTTTTGCCATACTTTTTGCAAATTGAAATATAGTCTTCAAGCAGCGGAATCCTGAGGTCGGAACGGTTTTCCTTGAAATTAAGAGGAATATCTTTTATGTCGGAATAATTTACTTTTTCGATTTCGATATCAACGCCGGCAACACGTTTTAAATTGTCGTCGTGAAAGACGGCAAATTTTCCGTCGAGCGTTCTGTGTATATCGGTTTCGATTCCGTAATAGCTTCTGTTTCCGGCGGCAACGAATGATGCTGCGGTGTTTTCGGTTTCTTTGCCGGAAAGTCCTCGGTGTGCAATGAATTGTACGGATTTTTTCACGTTACCCTCCCGAATGAAATCGGGACGCCGTATTTCATTACTGCGCCCCGTTTTATTTTTAATTATCTTAAATCTTTTGTTGCGATATGGTCCATATCGGTGAATTCCTGGTTTTCGCCGCACATTGCCCAGATGAACGAATATGCTTTTGTTCCTACACCGCTGTGAATTGACCAGCTCGGAGAAATTACGGCTTCTTCATTGTGCATGATAATGTGGCGTGTTTCCGTGGGTTCGCCCATCATGTGGAATACAACATCGTCCTCGCCCATGTCGAGATAGAGGTAAACTTCCATTCTTCTGTCATGAGTGTGCGAAGGCATTGTGTTCCAGTTTGAACCCGGTTCAAGCTGTGTAAGACCCATCGAAAGCTGGCAGGACTGCATTACTTCGGGATGTATATACTGATTTATAACACGCTTGTTGCAATCTTCAACGCTTCCGCAAGGAACTTTTTTTGCTTTTGTAATATCTATTTTAACTATAGGATATTCTTTGTGAGCAGGACAGGAGGATACGTAGAATTTAGCCGGCTCATCGGGATTTACGCTTTTGAATTTAACTTCCTTGTTTCCTCTGCCGATGTAAATGCCGTCACGGGGATTCATTTCGTATTCCGTTCCGTCAACCGTGATAATTCCTTTGCCGCCGATGTTTATACAGCCCATTTCTCTTCTTTCGAGGAAATAATCCGCCGCAAGCTCTTTGCCTGCTTCAAGTGTCAGCTCATAAAGCTGGGGCATAATTCCTGCCGTGATGATTCTGTCAATGTGGCTGTATACCATTCTTATATTGTCTTTTGTGAAAAGATTTGCAATATGAAATTCTTTTCTCAATCTGTCAGTAGTATAATGTTTTACGTCCTCTGAATTTGCTGCCTGTCTGATTTCCATAAGTTCAATCTCCTTTTTAATGTAATTTCCGTATACCTCTATCTGCGAAAGTGCCGCCCATGAGAGAGGATTTACGGCTTGTTTAAAGTTTGTTAAGTGTATAAACGATGTTTTTTTCTTTTCAAACGTTATCTCCTGACCGTTTGCCGTTTCTTCAAATTCGGCATGAACCTTGGTATCGTCGGAAAAGATAATGTCGAACGACTTCCAGTATGTATCGTGAGGAAAATCCGCACGCAGATATACGACTATTTTGTCGGTTTCGACATCGCAGCCGAAATCTATGAAATAATCCATATCTTCTCTTGCACCTGCCGCCCACGAGTGATACGGATAATCTCCGTGTGCCTCGTTTTGGCATATACCGTCTATTGCGTTGCGCTCATAAAAGCACGGTTCTTCTCTTGTGACAAAGTTTGCGTGCGCATGAGGATATGCTTCGCTTTTGCCTCTCAAATCGTGAGAATTGAGAGATATTACCCTGTATGAAAAAGTTTCTTCGTCCTCGGGTATGCGTACAGAAATTTTGTGATGCTCGCCGGAAAACGCATTTTTGTCATATCCCGCCGTTCTTTCATTGCCGAAAGGAATCGTAAATGAGAATGATTTGTCCGGCAGATATACAATGCTTTCCGTCAGCGTTTCGTCGAGCTTGAGTGCCGCATATTCGCAATCCGAAAGCTTTATTTCGATTGTATCGCCGATTTTGTATTCTTTCTCGTATACGACGTCGATTTTTTCACCCTCGGATTTAAGCTTAATATCACCGTTTACATCTTTAATTTTAAGGTATATTATGATAATCACCCCTTCAAGTTGTATACATATATTGTATCACAATAAAAATGTGTTGTCAAGCGATACGCCGAAAGTCATTTTTTTAACAATCTATATCTGTACTTATGTACATGGTAAAAAAATCTTGACAAAACATATACAACGTAGTATAATAAAATATAGTTAGAACAGGCTGAAAGGATGAATTAAATAATGAAACTTGGTATAGTCGGGCTTCCGAATGTCGGAAAAAGCACGCTTTTCAATGCAATCACAAAGGCAGGAGCCGAATCTGCAAACTATCCGTTTTGTACAATAGAACCGAATGTGGGAGTGGTTTCCGTTCCGGATTCTCGTCTTGATGCATTGGCGGAAATGTATAATCCGAAAAAAATAACGCCGGCAGTTATAGAATTTGTTGATATTGCGGGACTTGTTAAAGGAGCGAGCAAGGGAGAAGGACTCGGAAATAAATTTTTGTCGCATATCCGTGAGGTTGATGCGATTGTTCATGTGGTACGCTGCTTTGAAGATACGAATATTGTCCATGTGGACGGCAGCATAGACCCGATACGTGACGTTGAAACAATAAATTACGAGCTCATATTCGCCGACCTTGAAATGATTGAAAAAAGAATCGAAAAAACCGGGAAAATGGCAAAGTCCGGTGATAAGAAATATAAAGCGGAGCTTGTTGTGCTTGACAAGATAAAGAATACCCTTGAAGAGGGCAAACCGGCAAGAAGCGCCGAACTCACGGAGGACGAAGCCGAGATTTTAAAAGAGGTTGCACTGCTTACCAAAAAGCCGATTATTTATGTTGCGAATGTGTCGGAAGATGATTTTGCGAACGGCATAGAAAATAACGATTTTGTAAAACGTCTTACGGAGCTTGCGGCAAAGGAGGGAGCGGAGGTGCTGCCTATAAGTGCAAGAATCGAAGAAGAAATTTCCGAGCTTGAGCCGGAGGACAAGGGCATATTCCTTGCCGACATGGGTCTTGAAGAGTCCGGACTGGACAGGCTTATCAAGGCGAGCTACAAGCTTTTGGGACTTATAAGCTATCTCACGGCAGGAGAGCCGGAAGTGCGTGCATGGACGATAAAGAGAGGTACGAAAGCACCGCAGGCGGCAGGCAAGATTCATTCCGATTTTGAAAGAGGATTTATCAAAGCCGAGGTCGTTTCGTTTAATGATTTGATGGAAAACAAAACGATGGCAGCGGCGAAAGAAAAGGGTCTTGTGCGCATGGAGGGCAAAGAGTATGTCGTGCAGGACGGAGATATAATACTGTTCAGATTTAATGTATAAATCGGCTTGGCGAAAGGTGAGAGAAAACATGAAATATAAAATTGTAAATAAAAAATCCCTCAATCCGACAGTATCAATGATGGATATAGAAGCACCGTTCGTTGCCGCAAAGGCAAAACCGGGGCAGTTTATTATTCTGCGAGCTGATGAAAACGGTGAGAGAATACCGCTTACAATAGCGGGATTCGACCGTGAAGCGGGGACTGTTAAAATAATATATCAGATAGTGGGAGCAACGACAAAATTGCTCGACAGCAAGAAAGAGGGCGAATGTCTTGCGGATTTTGTCGGACCTCTCGGAGAACCGACCCGTTTGGACGGACTGAAAAAGGTCTGTATAGTGGGCGGCGGTGTAGGCTGCGCCATTGCGCTGCCTATAGCACAGGCATTGCACGACGGCGGCTGCGAAGTACATTCGATTATAGGTTTCAGAAACAAAGACCTTGTAATTCTGGAAGACGAGTTTAAGGCTTGCTCGGATAAGCTTACGATAATGACCGATGACGGTTCATACGGAAATAAAGGCGTTGTAACGCTTCCGCTCAAAGAAGAAATTGAAGCGGGGGCGAATTTTGATGAAGTAATAACCATAGGACCTCTTATAATGATGAAGTTTGTCGTTGCGACGACAAAACCGTATAATGTAAAGACAACCGTGTCCATGAACCCTATAATGATAGACGGAACGGGAATGTGCGGCGGCTGTCGCCTTACGGTCGGCGGAAAGACAAAGTTTGCTTGTGTTGACGGACCGGATTTCGACGGATTTGAAGTTGATTTCGACGAAGCCATGGAACGCAGTACCATGTATAAAGAATTTGAACGTCATGCATATGAAAACACTTGCAATCTCTTGAACAAGGAGGTACAACAATAATGGCAAAACCTAATATGAGTTTAAAGAAAAATCCGATGCCGTCACAGGAACCGGCGGTTCGTGCGCATAATTTTAATGAAGTTGCAACGGGTTATACGGAAGAAGTTGCAATTGATGAAGCATTAAGATGCCTTAACTGCAAAAATATGCCGTGCGTCGGCGGTTGCCCGGTGAATATTCATATACCTGCATTTATATCGAAAATAAAAGAGGGCGATTTCGAGGGCGCATATGAAGTAATATCGGAATCTTCAAGTTTGCCGGCAGTATGCGGCAGAGTATGTCCGCAGGAATCGCAGTGCGAAAGCAAATGCGTAAGAGGAGTCAAGGGAGAACCGGTGGGAATAGGCAGACTCGAAAGATTTGTTGCGGACTGGCACAATATGCACAGCACGGAGAATGCAAAAGTGCCGGAATCAAACGGTCATAAGGTGGCGGTGATAGGTTCGGGTCCGTCAGGGCTTACGTGTGCCGGGGATTTGGCAAAAAAAGGTTATAAAGTAACGGTGTTTGAAGCTCTGCACGTTGCAGGCGGCGTGCTTGTATACGGCATACCGGAGTTCAGACTTCCGAAAGATATTGTAAAAAAAGAGGTCGATTCGCTTAAAGCACTCGGTGTTGATGTTGAAACGAATATGGTTATCGGAAAGACCCTCACGATTGATGAGCTTTTCAAAATGGGATACGAAGCCGTATTCATAGGCAGCGGTGCGGGACTTCCGAGATTTATGGGAATACCGGGTGAATCCTTGAAGGGCGTTTATTCCGCAAATGAATTTTTAACAAGAAGCAATCTCATGAAAGCATATAAGGAAGATGCAACGACGCCGATTCTTAAGGCGAAAAACGTTGCGGTTGTCGGCGGCGGAAACGTTGCAATGGATGCAGCGAGAACGGCTTTAAGACTTGGTGCGGAAAAAGTATACATTGTGTACAGAAGAAGCCTCGAAGAGCTTCCGGCTCGTAAAGAGGAAGTGGAACACGCAATGGAAGAGGGCATTGAATTTAAGCTTCTTTGCAATCCTACGGAGATTTTGGGATATGAAAATCCGGATGACAGACGCGACCCGAAAAACGGAAGCGCCATAGGACTTAAATGTATAAGAATGGAGCTTGGCGAACCCGATGAATCCGGCAGAAGACGTCCGGTTGAAGTGCCCGGTTCGGAATTTGTTCTTGATACGGATTGCGTAATAATTTCGATAGGTACAAGCCCGAATCCGCTTATAAAATCAACAACGGAAGGACTTGAAGTGAATAAAAGAGGCGGAATTATCGTTACGGAAGAAACAGGTGAAACAACATTGGAGAATGTATATGCCGGCGGCGATGCGGTAACGGGTGCGGCAACGGTAATTTTGGCAATGGGTGCGGGAAAAGCCGCTGCAAAAGCTATTGACGAAAAATTAAGTAAATAATGCCCTGATGAGATACTGCGATGTTTTTGCGGTATCTCATTTTTGTAATTTTGTACAAAACAGCGGTAAAAGTGGAAAAACAGGGGCGAAAATAAGGTAAAAAGGCACAAAAAGAAAAAATA
>CAKVOK010000044.1 GCA_934792465.1 uncultured Clostridia bacterium
CCCCCTCCCCTTACACAGGGGAGGCTTTGGTCTGTGCCGCTGAATTAGGTCTGCACCGCCCCATAGGCTCCCCTGTGTAAGGGCACTCACTTGGGTTTGTGCGTGCCCCATATAGGCTCCCCTGTGTAAGGGGAGCTGGCGGCAAAGCCGTCTGAGGGGTTGTAGGTTTGCATTTACTTGCGGTTTTGTACAACCCTTCCACCACTAACGCGCTCCCCGGAGGCATTGGTCTGTGCCACTGAATAGATATTAATTATGCATTATGCATTATGAATTCGTAATTCCCATAGGGAAGAAGTGCCCTTGGGGTGCGAATTTAGCTTATCTCACGTCCGCCGCAGGAGCAACGGGACTCAACACGTCAAATCCGTTCCAGATAAACAATTTTGCCGACTGACCTTTTTCGTACTTATCATCTTTAAAATATCTGTTCGGAGCGCCTGCAAATACTCTGTCAAGCTTATTTTCTCCGCCATACACGGCAAATACCGTTTTCGCATTTTCATCTTTGCAATACGGTGCATAAGCCATATATCCGTCGTCTATCTTTTCGAGCTTGGGGCTGAAATCCGCCGTTGCCGGTTTTTTAACGCTAAGGCTGATAGGCGTATGGTCACCTCTTACAGCGGCGCACAAATTATAACCCGAATACATCTCCGGCCAATCTCCCGTATCTTCATTAAACAGGCTGTCGGCGTCAACCGTTATTTTATAGCCTATTACATCTTTCGTTTTCTCGCTTATATCGTGGCTGTATTCTATACTGCTCCAATAATCTCTGGAACCGTAATCCGTTTTTCCGTTAATCGTATACGTCTTTTTGTTCGCCATGCCTACTGCGGACTCACCGCGAATCTGCATATTCTGCTTAATGTCAACACCTGTAATTGTTTCCACGCTCACATTTACGTCCGTATTGCTCGCAAAACCGTATACATCAAATCCGAATTTAAGAATCGCCGTGCCGCCGTAATCGCTTGCCGCAAGCTTATTGTATATCGGATTTCCCTCGCTGTCCGTTCCCGACATATTCAGGATAAAGAATCCGAAATTTTCCGTATTGTCTCCTATAGGCATTTCATCCGAATATCCGACTCTTGTATCACCTGCCAAATCCGGTCCGCCTTTGTTGCTGTACGGCACAACAACAATATCTCCGTAATTGTTGTCGCCTGCTCCGTCGTGGGTATATGCGCCGTCGAAACCGTCGTATAATTTATTGATATTTGACGCACTCGCAAGCGTTTCCGTACTCTCCGACAATTTCACGCCTTTTTCTATTATAACTCTGCGCAGCGTTATGAAATGGTCGCCGCTTTCATTGAAATACGTTTCGCCGTATTCTTTCGCCAGACCTTCCGGTACTGTTTTCGGAACAACGCCTATACCTATGTTTTTCGGTGTCCAGTCGTCTGTGCCGGCAGTCCACCAATTCAGATAATATGTAAGTGTTGTAAAGTCCTCGTCTTTAAGCTCTGCCGCATCTTTCGCCGTTGAAATCTTCACATTCTGCGAAAGCCTGTTTATGCTTCCCCACTGTGCGATAAAAGCGTCCAAATCGTTCAGCTTGTTTGTTGATGAAACCGTAACCGGGATTTCATGACCCTCCAAGTCCGCTCCGCCCACGGCAACGTCTACCGTGACCTTATACCATTCGCCGTCACCGAGCGTGGGGAGCAGACTGCCGCCGGCATTTTTCGCCGTATCCGAGCTTGCCATAAGTATTGCCGAATCTATAATATATCCGTTTGCTCCGGTTCTGTAGCCGGTAAGTCCTTTTTCCGTTTTCAAAAGTCTTTTTTCCGCACTTCCGCCCCAAAGTATATCAGGGTTAAAGTATGTCACTCCGTCCGCCGCCTGAAATCCGTTGAATCTGCCGCCCACGCCGTCAGGATAATTCTGCGTCGGCGCAACCTCTCCGTCGAGAGTTACGTTTCCGCTTTCGTCACGTCCCAACGCTTTTGCAGCGTTAAACTCCGTAGCATAAATCTTCGTCCACTTGTAGTCCTTCTCGTTCCCCGGTGTCAGATATGTGCTTTCTTCGGCAAAAACACCGGTAAATCCCGCCGAGAATATACCTGCTGCCAAAATAATCGCCAACAATTTTTTCATGAAAATTTCCTCCTCATATATAATTTATTTTTAGTTAATTGTAAAATGTCATAACGCATGATATTATGTTTGTGCTATATAACCCTTGCAGGGGTCTGCGTCCCTTTTTACAACCCTTCCACCGCCACAGGCGGTCCCCACACCTCCGCTGCACGGCAGCTTCCGGCGCCTTACACAGGGGAGGCTTTGGTCTGTGCCGCTGAATGGGTCTGCACATACCCCATATAAGCTCCCCTGTGTAAGGGCACCAACTCCGGTCTGCACGTACCTCGTTAGGCTCCCCTGTGTAAGGGCACCGGAGTAATGCCTGTGGCATACGTAGGCGTGCCTTGGTAGAGCTGGCACCGTTAGGTGACTGAGGGGTTGTAGGTCTTGCATTTGCCGCATTATTACGTAGCATATACAGCCATTGACAACCCTTCCACCACTGACGTGGTCCCCCTCCCCTTACACAGGGGAGGCGTTAGCGAGTGCCGCTGAATAGATTAATTATGAATTCGTAATTCCCATAGAGAAGAAGTTCCCTCGCCGCCTTGCGAATTTAGCTATATATCCACATTTTACAATTATCTATTTCATCATTTATACAGGAATATACCTGCCATATTACCGTCAAGCACGGTAACGAAAACGCTGCTTGCGTTTTGCGGGTCATCCACATACTGAATCGCTTCTTCCATAGAGCCTTTTCTGACTTTTTTCCGTGCTGTATCGAAAACATACGTCTGCACTCTGCCGTACGGGAACACCGCATTAAACCTTTCGCTGCCGATATTCGACGGGCGGTTCAAATACATCATGCCGTTTTCCACCTTATGCACGTTGTACATAAGACCCTGCCAGTGGGCACATTCAAACACCCAGCCGCCTGTTACCTGAATTATTTTCCCGGTTTCGGTGTCGTAATCGAGGCACAGCTTAAAAAGCCTTGTATCAATGAGATTTACAAATCCCTGCGCATTCAGCGCATACTGAATAATATCTCCCGGCGAAAGCCTTTCGTAGTCCTCATAGCCCTCGAAATCCGCCTTGAACGATACCGGGTTTCCTCCGCTTATTCCCTTTATGAGCAGTCTTTCGTCGCCGTAATCGTCAAGTATCTTTTCGACCTTTGTAATCATTGTGGCATTGATTTTATCACTTACAACCTCGCTGCCGTCAATCTCCGAAATAAGATAATTTACCGTGTTATATTCTCCCAGCGTCGTATATGCCACGGGGTCGTAGCTTGTGTTGTAATCGGTCATCTGGTCGATTCCCAATACGCTGTAAAACTTTTCGTCGTCCTTATACTTTGCGCTTTTCGGCATCTGGAACATCTTTACTTCTTTCGATACATTGTATATCGTTCCGTCGAGCCACGAATAATCGTTTCTGTAATAGTAAAGCTCTCTCTTTGTGAATACGCCCGTCAAAACGTCGCTTACCTTATACAGCTTATCTTTCACAGCACCGCTTTCGGGGAATTTCTCGGCAAACTCCAAATCAGAAATTTCTCCCTCACTGTTTACCTTGTATCTTATCAGCTGGCGCAGCACCGCTCCGCTTTCATCTTTAAAGCGGTTTATGAATTCCTCCGAATCCGATTTCACTTTATCTCCGCCGTTTATCCTCACTTTATCGGCGCAGGTGAAGTTTTCCTTGTCGCCGTATTCCGTCATAAGCCTAAGCTGAAATCTCGGTGACATTACTCCCGTTTGAAGTGCGCATTTTATGATATATGCCGCCGCATAGTCCGAGGTCGATTCGTCAAGAGTCCATGTGATAATTTTGTCGCCGTCAAAATAAAGCTTATAATTTTTTCCGATTTTAATTTCGGGGATTGCGCCTTTTTCCATCAGCGATTTCGCCCAGTCGGAAATCTCGTAGCGAGTGCCGCCGAATACAGCCTGCGGCATTTCCGCATCAAGTTCCGCCGATTCCGCTTTCGCATTAACGCTTTTTCTGCACACGGTTATCTTTATATAGCTCGGCTCTTCCTCTTCGGAAACAACGATTCTCAAAACATCGTTTTCCTTAATATCGCCCATGCTCATGCTTTTTCCGTTAATATCCTTGATTATCGGGTTTTTAACGCTGTCCGTATTCACAGTGCCGGAATTATATTTTCCCGATATAATATTATCCGTTTTGTTTACGTTTCCGACTACCATATAATCATACGCTTCGATAAAAAGTATATTGTATTCTCCGTCGCCGTCATTGTCTATGAGCCTGAGTCTGCCCTCGATAAAGTCGAGCATATCGTTCCTGAATACCGAATAAACACCGTTATAAATCACGTTGCAGCCGAAAATCGAAACCGACTTTTGTTTATCGTTTTCCCAATATTTTATATTGCTTCCGCTAAGCTCGTCGAAGTCTGCGCCCTCTATTATGAGTTCCTCGTTGTTTGCGGCTTTATAAAAATACTCTACATCGCCGTCTGCGTTGTACCAGTATTCAATCTTATATCCGAGTTCCTCTCCCGGCGCTTTTTCTCCGAGATACCAATACTTCCTGCTGTCTATTTCGATTCCGCGCTTTTTATTTGTACCCTCTTTTGAAATTCCGGACGAATCAACACTTGTCAAAACTCCGTCATCATGCCAAAGTCCGAATACTTCTGTCAAAATCGTGCGGTCTTTGTTCGCCGCAATGCTCACGGAGAAGCCTCCTCCGCTGCTCGACACAGACTCCGCATATCCGTACTTTACATCTATAAAATCGTCCAGCACGGAAAACAATTTCTTATAAGTAAGTTCGTTCCCCGAGCCGGGAGTGCGTTTTAAAAGGCTTATTCTCGATGCCGCCGTAAGGTATCCCACCGGATAGCCGCCGTTCCATTCCGCCCATTGGGTATATCCGAGCATTTTAACCATAACGGCTATTGCCTGCGTATATTCAACAGGTTCCTCCGGTTCAAACTTATTATCTCCCGTTCCGTTCATATATCCGTATTCGCTCATTTTCTTTATAGCCTCATACGCATAATGAGCCTCGTACACATCGTCAAATACGATTTCCCCCTGCGATTTTGACGTGTCCCTAATAAATCCCGACATAATACTTGCAAAATCCGCACGTGTTACCGTTTTGTTCGGATAATATTCTTTCATATTGCCGTCGTTTATCACACCGAGGTATCTCAAAAGCGCAGCCGTTTCGGGTTCCGCTTCCGCTTTTTCTTCCTCCGGCACTTCATTTTTTGTATACGTTACCTTAATATCGTCTATATACACATATTTCGGATACCGGTTTTCGTTTCCCGCCGTTATCTTTATAACTGCATCCTTTGCCGCCGAAACATCGGCTTTAACGCTGCATTTAACAAATCCGTTATCCGCTCCGTTAAAATCCGCATCGCTTTTTACGGCGGTTTCCGATGAGCTTACCGCATTTCCGTTTATATCCGCAATCTCGGTTTTGACCGTGATTTTCGCACCCTTTTCGCCGTCCGAAAGCTCTGCGGCGCATATGTAATATTCAAGCTCTGCGGTGCAGTCCTTATATGCATCACCGAAAAACGTGGTCTTAAGCTCTATAGCCTTATTTCCCGAAAGCTCCGCAGACAGAGAATATTCTCCGCCGTGCACCCTGTAATCATTCTGCCTGATAATAATATTTTCCGATGATTCCGCCGTACAGTCCGCCGACCTGAATTCATTTGCCGATTTCGCCGCCGTATTTGTTTCAAAATCCTCATATACGCTTATATCTTCCGCACAAACCGAATTCATGCCGAGCGCAATACAGCACATCAATAATAATGATATTATTTTCTTCACATTAACACCCCTTCTGTTCTTATCTTCCCGTCAGTTCAAGCAAAGCGTATATAACCTTTGCGGTTTCCGCTCTTGTTGCAGTCGCCGTCGGTTCGAATCTGCCGTCGCCCCGTCCCGTCATTATACCGAGTTTCGCCATTTTTAGGACTGATTCGCAGGCATATTCCGAAATATCCGATTTATCGGAAAAGGCGTTTTCTTCCGCTGCGGCGTTTATCCCCTTAAGCTGTGCAATCCTATCCAAAATAACCGCCATATCCTGCCTTGTTATATTGCCCGTTTTGTCAAAGCTTCCGTTGCCGCTGCCGGTCACAATATTATTCTCGCTGAGCGAAGCAATATATTTGTAGCTCCAGTCGCCTTTTGAAACATCGTCAAATCCGCATTCCGCCTCTGCCGAATAAATTCCGAACGCAAGCGAAACTATTTTCGAAAATTCTTCTCTCGTTATGCTGTTGTTCGGCTTAAAGCTGCCGTCCTCATATCCGTTTAAGATTTTCTTTTCCGCCATTTTTTCTATATAATCCTTTGCCCATGCGGCGTCATTTATATCGGAAAACAGCGGTTTTCCGTTCTGCTGCGGTTTGCTCACTATTGTCGGCGTACCGGAAATCGAAGTTCCGGACGAACCACCCGTGCTGCTTCCTCCGCTGCCGCTCTTGCCGCTGCCCGAACCGCCGCCCGTGCTGCCGCCGGAGTCTTTTTCTCCCGAATTTTCTATCAGCTTCGGTATCTGTCCGCCGATTCCGAAAACATCGTTCGTGCTTTTCGCATAATTCGCTATCGCAAGCTTTGCGCTGTCCGAAAGCGTATATTTTGAAAAATCTATTCCTATATATTTCTGAACCTTTCCAAGCACGTCTATAATCTCGCCGTAGTTTGCCTTTTCGGCAATTTCCGCAATGATTACGGCATTCGCAAAAGCTTTTTTGAACTCGTCAATCGCTGACGGCTTATAATTCTCATAAAGCTTTTTAACCGCCTTTATTTTCATGTCCTCCGTCATCTCGGCATAAAGCTTTGAATACGGCGTGTATTCCTCCGCCGAAAAGCCTATACTGTCCTTATATTCGTCAATATATCCGGCATATGTTTTTTCATCCTTCTTTTTTGCCGCCATATCCAGAATACACGCACGCACCGCAATATTCCTTATTGTATCCGGCGATATTTCTTCCCTGTTTTCAAAGAAATATCTGCCCAAAACCTCCGTATCGTTTTCATCGTTTACAATGCCTGCGGTGTCAAGCTCCAGCACCCGCATATTCGGCCATTCGGGGTCGTCCTTAACGTCAAGTATTTCTTTTATTTTTTCGGCACTCTCCGCCGCCTTTATGCTTGAAATAATCTCTTCGCGCATCGAAGTTTTCTTATATACAAAATCCAGCACCGTACCGTCCACGGCATAGCCGTAGCTCTTAAGTCCCCTAAGCACAAGCGTAATATCCGTCAGATATTTCGTTATGCCTGACGTGTCAAGCTCCGTTTTAAACGATGTGTTTGCCGCCACGTTCAAATCCTGCTCATACAGCAGCTTATCCGCATTTGTATACTCATATTCTTCGCCGTTTTTAACAACGTACAGCTTCAGCTCGCCCTGCGATGTTCCGCCGATATTCCCCATTATGTAAACCTTGCCGTCAACGGATTCTTCATATTTTAAAATATCCTCCGCCGCAAGGGTAAGGCGCACGTTTTTCACTTCTGCGCCCTCCGGAACGATTTTTTCCACATAGACCTTGATTTTTCCGTTATGGCTGTTCGCCTCCGGCATTACTATAGGTGCGGAATATATCGCCGCTGCGCCCTCGCCTGCGGCTGCGCCCGCACTGCCGAGCAGATTTCCCTCTTTATCCTTAATATTTACCGTAACGTCGCCGTTTTCGCTTCTTACCGCATTGAACGTAAGGATATATGCCGCTCCGCCGAAAACCGCAGCGTTTCCGCCCGAAACCCTGATTACGTAGCTAAACGCATATGCGGGAACGGCTGCCGTCAAAAGTGCCAGTAACGTTATAAATGCAACTAATTTTTTTCTCATAGATTCCTCCGTGGCTTTTGCCATACATATTTTTTATATCGGGACTTTAGAAAATTTCCTAATTATTTAAAGGTCACGATTATGGTATTATCTTTGTTGTTTTTAGAAACCTTTGCCGTGGTTTTCACGGTTGCGCCGCCTTTTTTAACGGTTATATCATAATCGCCGTAAAAACCTCTCGTCTTGTATATTCCGTCGTTTCCGGTCTTTCCGCTTTCTTCCGTCCACCATTTGTTATAAACCAAATCGATATACTGTTCTCCGCCGGGCTTAATATGGTCATCGTCATAGTAATACGGTCCGTTGTTGAGCCAGTGACCTATATCTCTGAATCCCCACGATATAAACGTATCGAAATTCGGAATACTGAAGCAAAGTATAAGAAAATCTCTTATAAATCCTGCGGCAAGCTCCGGGTCTTCCTCGTTCATGTCAAATTCGGTTATTTTCATTCGCTTTCCGTATTCAATAACAGGTTTAAACATATCATACAAATTTTCGACCTTTTGGAATCTGAAATGGCCTTGGAAACCGACCGAATTATAATCAACCCCGATTTCGTTCATCTCTTTAAGCAGCTTATAAAAATCTTCTCCGAAGTTTGTTTCGTTATAGTTAAGTATTGCCCCCTCCGGCAGTCTTTCTCTCGCATATGCGAACCATTCCTTATAAAGCTGCGCTCCGTAAAGCTTGCGCAGCGGCGCCCAGCTTATGACCTCGTTCATAATATCCCAGTCGGTATAATCGCCGTAATCATTGTAAACCGCATCAAAATAAGTCCAAAGATTTTCGCGCATTTTCTTTTCATCCTTATAATTCGCCGCCAAATCCTCGTTTTGGAAATCGAAATATACTGCGTGTCCCCTGAAATTCTTTATACCCAGCTTTGCGAGTGCGTCTTTTTTCCTCCTCGCATTAAAACGTCCCTCAATCTCGTAGCCGTAGCGCTTGTTGCTTCCCACGGCAACGCCGGTATTGAAAAGACTTGCCATAAGCTGCTGATGCTTCGAATTAACCGGTTCCTGATACAGTTCGTTATATGTAAACGCATTTCCCCATTCAAATTCATGCTCATACATAGAAATATCAACGTCTGCGTCCGTTATCGGCTTTCCGTTTTTATCTGCAACGACAACGTTTATATCGCCCTTGCGGTATTTCTCGATACGTGCGATTGCGTCTTTTCTCCACTGTGCGTCCTTGTCGTATATAGCATTTATTGCGTCAAGCTTGTAGTTTTGCGTATCGAGCTTTTCGACCGGGATTTTGTTTCCTATGTTTCTCACCTTGATACCGCCTATTTCCATAACCTGCCTGCGATAACCGAATTCAAGCGTTGTTCTTGTGGCGTCCTCATGTGTTATGCAGCCGGCAACACGAATATATTCCCAGCCGCCGTTATCCTTTTTATCCTTGGAAACCATTACTTCCTCGTTTGTCATACGCGAATAGTCATGCGTCATGACAGCAATTCTCGTTATTCCGTTTGCGTCCTCATGCCGAACGCTGTCCGTTTTCATGTACAGTTCAACGACAACGACATCGCCGACTTTCGGTTCTTTCTTTATGTCCGGCAGCTCCAGCTGAAAATGATATACTTCCGCCGGAACGGTCGTACATTCGATTTTCAATGCCTTATCAAACGGCTGACCCTCAACCGCTACGGTTTCCATATTTCCGTATGTTCCGCCGCCCTGCAAATAGCCTTTGAACAAAGCGTCGCTATCGAGTATGATATCGCCCTCCGGAACCTCGTCCCACGGAATTTTTTCCACCTTTTCCTGTTCATCGTAATGAATATCATACAAATCCTTGTTGTCCGTAAGCGTTGATTTCGGAATCGGTCTTCTTATCTCGTCTATGCTTGTATCTACGCTCAATGTCTGTGTAATTCCGTCCCATACTGCCTTGCCCTTGAACGCAACCGTCAGGGTATTCAGCGGAATATACAGTATGCCGTCTATCATTCTCGCCCGTTCCTGACCGAACATCTTATATCCGCTTCTGTTGATTATATCGCTGTCTGCGCCCATATCCGCCGTAAGATTGTTATACGTAGCCTTTATCGAACGTCCGTCCCCGGACATCTCATATCCGCCGCCTATGGCGTCAAACAAATCCGCCGCCGGCAGCATAAGGCGGTCACCGTCTATCTTAAGCGGATGCGCCGTCTTTTTCTCCGTTCCGTCAACCGTGAGTTTTATATCATTGTTTTTTCTTTCCGTGCTTTTCGTAACCGATACGGATACTGCGTCCACTCTCGTCCACATGGGACATTCCGAGCCGTTGTCGAACATGAGCATTATTTTATTATAATTCAGATTTTTCTCCGTAATCTCAAATTCTCCCTCAATTTTCCGCCACTGAAAAGCCTCGCCGTAACCTTTCACGGATTCCTTTTCGGTTTCCTCCCTGTTTGATATGCAAATCGAGAAGCCGACGTCATGACCGCTTCCGCTGTACATCTGCTTTACGTATACGTACATCGAAATTTTAATTTTTCTGCCTATATCCTCTTTTGTGAAATTAGGAAGAAGATTGTCGAACACATATGCGCCGTCGTTGTCATTCGTCCATGCGTCCAGATAGCTGTAGCCCTCCGGTGGAATAATCTTCGTTGAAGAATCGAAAAGATTTTCCCTGTTATACGACTTGAGTGCCGAATTCCCGTGATGAGTAACATATGTAATTCCGTCGCGAACCTCCTGCATACCTATATTTTCGCCCGTATCTTCAAACCCGTCAAAAGAAAAGCTCTTATAGCTGTTTTTCAGCGTTGCCGCTATTTCCTCGGCTTCCGCCTTTGAACACGACTTGGCAATCGCCGCGCTTTTTATATAAATCAGTCTGGGGTATTTCAGCTTTCCGTCTTTGCCGCCCCTGTCGATAAAAAACGTATTGCAGTTTACGTTTTCCTGCGTAACGGTATACGTAAAATCCACCGCTGTCCATGTTCTGAGCGGAACGCTCTTTATTTCGGCGCCGTCCTCATTAAGACCGAGCCTTATTTCCCCTTTCCCTTTATACTCTCCGCCAATCAGCGTGCCGAGATATATTTCGGCTCTGATCCTATACGATTCGCCTATGTTTTTCACTTTCGGAATCAGATTGTTTATAACGATTCCGTTTTCGGGATTTCTTTCCCCGCTGTTTTTTATGCACGCCTCCGAATCGCATTTATCCGCCGTGTTTTTGGAGGTATCGCCGACTGTTCCCAAGCTTTCGGCATTTTCGGCAAAATCAAACTCATTTACGGTCTGCCAGACATACTCTTCCGCAAAGACGTATGTATTTATCTGCGTCATTAAAAGCGCCGCAATGAACAGTGACATTATCCGTTTCACATTCTTCAACTCCCCATAATTTGTTTTATATAAATATTTTATCATTTTACGGATTTTTTTCAAGTGTCCAATCCTCTCTTTTTGCACATTATTCTGTCTTTTTATTTCCGAATTGTTTTGTGTTCGCCGTTCCAGCAGATTTCAACCGTCACGGGTTTGTCGCTCCGTATCTCGACAAACGGTTCTTCCTCCGCACTCTTTCTTTCCGGGCATATGAGGTCGACCGTATTTTCTTTTCCCAAAGGATATTTCAGGATTCCGTGTCTTTCGGTTCTGTTTATGTTCCAGAAAATTCTGCCGTTCGGTGCGTCGCCCCGTATTCCGAGAACGTATTCAAACAATACCGCTATCGGCACAAGTCCCGTCCAGCCGACAAAATCCGCTTTTGCCGGGTTTCCCTCTCGTATATGCTCCGGCGAATAATTCTCCCATACAGTTCCCGTCTTTTCAAATACCTTTGTAACGTTTTCGAGATGATTCAATCCTATATCGTAGGCAAACTTATAATATCCGTTCTTTTCGAGCCCTTTTAATACCATATAATTTGTCGGTGCCCACACCGCTCCGTTCCAATATCCGCCGTATTCGTTGTAATGCGGGTCGTCCGCCGAAACGGTAGGCACTCTGTGCGGACGGTTAAATTCTTTTTCGTTTTCGAGATGCGCAACAAATTTATCTATCTTATCTTTCGGCACGACCTCGGCAAGCAGCGACCAGTATGCGCCTATTGATTTTACATAATTAAACTCATCATTTTGCCACAAGTCATAATAATAGCTTGTCTTGTCGTCCCACAGCTTCTCATTTACCATTTTTTTCAGATATTCGTGTTCGCATGCGATTTCAGCGACCGTTTCTTCGTCCTCTCTGCCGAGCAGTTTCGCCATTTCGAGCAGCACACCTCCGCTTATAATCTGCTGAAAATTCACATCCGCCCATATCATATGGGCATTGGAAAGGCACTGATGCACGCCTTTCGGCACACGGCTTTCCATATTGTCCATGCCGCAGCCGAGTCCCGATGACCAATACGAGCCGTCCCTCCAGGTATGATTGTCTTTCAGCCATTTGTGATATGCCAAAAGGCAGGGAAACACCTTTCTTATTCTTTCGCTATCTTTAAATATTTTAAAATATTCCCATTCGCACCACGGCATAATATTTGGGCCTGTCGATGACGGGTCGAATCGCATGAACATTTCTTTGCCGTCTTTTTCGCAGATTTCACGGCTTATAAATCCGTCCTTATGCTGTCTGGCATACATATTGTCGAGCGTTTGCTGAAAATTGAAAATATGTGCCGCATATTTACAAAACATAAGTATAAACGATGAATCCCACATAAACAGATTTCCGTTGAATGCCGTATCTATGAAAGGCGAAACAAATCCGCTTTCCGCAATAGGATTGCTTATATTCCCGAACGCAATCTCCCATGTTTTGTAATAACATTCGATTTCCTTTTCGTGTCCTGCCCACACGGGCACGGGAAGTCTTTCTTTTATTTCTTCGTATTTCGGCAATTCTTCCGTATGCATCACGGTAAATGTATTTTCCTTAATATACGGACTGTCTATGTATGTTCCGGTATTTCTTTCAAATATGCAGTTCATATTTCGTCTTTCCTTTCTGTTTTAAAAATATATTGATACGTGCAAACTTCGATAGGCTCCCCTGTGCAAGGACACCTACTTAGGTTTGCACGGACTTCATATAGGCTCCCCTGTGCAAGGGCACCTACTTAGGTTTGCACGGACTTCATATAGGCTCCCCTGTGCAAGGGGAGCTGGCGGCGTATGCCGTCTGAGGGGTTGTAGGTTTGCACGTATTTATTACGTAGCATATACATCCATTGACAACCCTTCCACCGCCACAGGCGGTCCCCACACCTCCGCTGCACGGCAGCTTCCGGCGCCTTACACAGGGGAGGCGTTAGCGAGTGCCACTGAATAAGTTTCGTATATTTCACCCGATAGCTAAATTATTTCTTACGAAACGGCTAAATTAAATTCGCCCTTTTAGCTGCCGCAAGTAATTTAGCTCGCTGTGCGAATTTAGCTGTTTCTCTCCCACTAATCCGAGCTTTCGCAAATCGGAGTTATCATATTCAAATCTTTCCAGACAAAGCATTTTGTCTTTTCCCCGTTCCCTATATCTGCCTTAAAATATCTGTTTGTGCCGGCTGCCGCCGCAGATTTCAACTTACGTCCCTCTCCGTCATATACAGCAAAAAGAGCCTTTGCTCCGTTTTCCTTGTAATACGGCAAATACACCATGTATCCGTCATCCATTGTTTCAAGCTTCGGCGTTATATGCGCCTCCCCCGATCCCGCTATTTTCGTTCCTTTTTCTATAATAACTCTGCGCAGCGTTATGAAATAATCGCCGCTTTTATTGAAATACGGCTCTCCGTATTCTTTCGGAATACTGCCGTCGTCTTTTCTCGGATTTTCTTTCGGAACAACGCCTATGCCTATGTTTTTCGGCTTCCAGTCCTCCTCACCTGCAGCCCACCACGGTATGTAGTACGTAAGCGTTGTAAAATCATCGTCTTTAAGCTCTGCCGCATCTTTCGCCGTTGAAATTTTCACTTCCTGTGAAAGCCTGTTTATGCTCCCCCACTGCGCAACGAAAGCATCTGCCCAATCCATCTTATTTGTCGATGAAACCGTTACAGGAATTTTATGACCCTCCAAGTCCGCTCCGCCCACGGCAACGTCTGCCGTGACCTTATACCATTCGCCGTCACCGAGCGACGGGAGCAGGCTTCCGCCTCCGTTTTTCGTCGTATCCGAAGTTGCCATAAGTATTGCCGTGTCCATAATATATCCGTTTTCTCCGGATTTGCAGGCGGTAATTCCTTTTTCCGTTTTCACAAGCTTTTTCCCGTTTTCAAGCATCCCCGGATTAAAGAATATTACTCCGTCTGCCGACTGAAACCCGTCGAAGCTGCCGATACCGCCGGGATAATTCTGCGTCGGCGCAATCTCGCCGTCAAGAAGCACATTTCCGTTTTCGTCACGTGTTATACATTTCACGGCATTAAACTCCGTTGCGCAAACCTTTTCCCAATTATAATCCCTTGCCGTTTCCCATTCGTCAATATCAAGCTTTACGACAACGGTATTATCACTGTTATTCTTCGAAATTTTCGCCCGGACGGTTTCCGATTTTCCTGCCTTGGAAACCGTTATATCATAATCGCCGTAATATCCCCTCGTCCGATACTCGCCGTTTTCGTCCGTTGTTCCGTTTTCTCTTGTCCACCACTTGTTATACACCAAGTCGATATACTGTTCTCCGCCGGGTTTAATATGCTCGTCATCATAATAATACGGTCCGTTGTTCAGCCAGCTGCCGCCGTCCTGAAATCCCCACGATATAAAGCTGTCCACATTCGGGCAGCTGAACGCCAGAATAAGATAATCTCTTACGAATCCGCCGGCAAGAATCGGGTCGTCCTCGTCTATATCAAATTCCGTAATTCTTATGCGTTTTCCCTTGTCTATGGCAAGTTGGAACAGGTTGTACAAATCCTCTACTTTCTGAAATCTGAAATGGCTCTGAATACCTATGGAATCATAGTCAACTCCGGCACTTTCCATTTCATCAAGCAGCGCTCCGAATTTTTCCCCGAAATCCGTTTCGTTATAATTGAGAATTGCGCCCCGGCGAAGCTTTTCTCTCGCATACGCAAACCATTCTTTATACAAATTCACTCCGTAAAAATCCCGAAGCGGAGAATATGTCACGACCTCGTTCATAATATCCCAGTCGCCGTAATCTCCGTAATCGTTATAAACCGCATCGAAATAATTCCAAAGATTTTTGCGCATAAACGCTTCGTTTTTGTAATTCGCTTCAAGCTCTTCGTCCTGAAATCCGAAATAAACGGCATGACCTCTGAAATTTTTAATTCCTATTTCCGCAAGAGCGTCTTTTTTCTGTCTTGCTACAAATCGTCCCGTATGCTCATACCCTGTCCGTTTGTTGTTTCCGACGGCAACTCCGGTATTGAAAAGACTTGATATAAGCTGCAAATGCTTCGATTTTTCAAACGGCAGCTGCTGCAATATATCACTCGGCGTAAACGCATTTCCCCATTCAAACTCATGCTCGTACATCGAAACTTTCACATCTGCGTCTTTAACCGTTCTGCCGCTTCTGTCTGTCGCAACGACTTTTATATCTCCCTTACGATACTGTTCGATACGGGTCATGGCATCTTTTCGCCACTGTGCGTCCTTGTCGTATATCGCATTTATTGCGTCTTTCTTGTAATTCTGCGTATCAAGTTTGTCAATCTGTACCGCATTTTTCAGATTTCGGAGTTTAAATCCGCCTATCTCGATAACCTGCGGACGGTAACCGAATTCGATATTCAAAATACATTCCTCTCGCTCCGTTGCCTCGGCGGCAAGAAGAATATGCTTCCAGCCCGACCCTTTCCGCACGGAGATTTTCTCCGACATTATTCGGCTGTAATCGGAACTCATAAGCGCAACGCACATTACTCCGCAGCCGTCCTCGTGCGTTACCTCGTCCGCTTTTACGTAAAAATCGGCAACCAAAACGTCCTTTGCCTTTGCTTTCCCCTCAAATTGGGGCAGGCAAAGCTGAAAATTATATTCATACTGCGGTTTTTCCGTACAGGTTACTCTTACAGCCTTTTCAAATATCTGTCCCGAAACGTCAACCTTTTTTGATGTTCCGTATACGCCTCTCCCCTGCAATCCCGAATTCAGCAAATCCGCTTCGTTCAATATTATTTCGCCCTCCGGTACATTGTCCCACGATATTTTTTCCGATTCAGCGGGCGGCGTATCAAAGTGTAAATCATTTAAATCGCTGCTGTTTGTAAGCGTTGATACCGGCACATTTCTTCTTATTTCCTCCGTACTTGTATCTGCGGCAAACACGCATTTATATCCGTCCCATTTTGTCCTTGCTTTAAAGACCGCCTTAAATGTGCTTTGCGGAATGTACAGCACATTTTCAATCATTGCGGCTTTTGCCATACCGCCCATTTTATATCCGCTGCGGTCAACGGTTTCACTTTCCGCACGTATATCGGCAGTATAGTTGTTATATTCCGCACATATGCTCCTCCCGTCGGCGGAAACCTCGTATTTTCCTCCCAATGCTTCAAACAAATTCGCTGCCGGGAGCATAAGCCTGTCATTTCTGATTCGCAGCGGCTGCGCCGTTTCAACATCTTTGCCGTCAATTTCAAGCTTTATATTTCCGTTCTTTTCAGCGGCGGATGTAACGGAAACGGAAACTGCGTCCACTCTCGTCCACATGGGAATTTCGCCGCTGCCGTTGGCGAACAGTAAAAGGATTTTATTATAATTCAAATTATTCTCGGTTATTTCAAATTCCGCTTCCATATCCGACCATTTGCCGCACGAGCCGAAAACCTTCTTTTCTTCCCTGTTTTTTTCGTTATCATCGGAAAAGCAAAGCCTGAATCTCACTTTGTTTCCGCTGCCCCACGTCATCTGCTCGATATATGTTTTCATGGAAATTCTGATTTTGCGCCCGATATCCTCCCTCGTGAAATTCGGCAGAAGATTTTTAAAGACATATCCGCCGTCCGCATCGTTCGTCCACGCACGGACGAAGCTGTATCCCTCCGGCGGTATTACCTTCGTTGAATTATCCGTGGTATTTTCGTTATAATACGTCTTTGTCGCCGAGTTTCCGGCATGAGCTATATACGTTATTCCGTCACGTTCTTGAAGCTGCGCAACGTTCTCCGCAGTATCTTCAAATCCGTCGAACGCAAACAGCTCCCAATTCTCTTCCGCAAGGCACACCGTATTCATCAGCATCGCCGCCGCAATGAAAAGCATCAATATTTTTTTCACGCAATCACCCTCTTAATAATTTTTTGTAAACAAATATTTTCCGCCGCCGAGTTTCATTTCGCCGCCGTTCAAAATCACCCGAGCCGAAACTCCGTCCGGTATCTCAAATTCGAAATGAATTTCATTATCCGTGCCGTATCGCCAGCTGCTCGAAATTCTTCCGAATTTCGTCTTTATGCTTGTTTTAAGAAAGCCGAATCTTTTGTCCGTATGCGGACATATAATTATATTTTTATAGCCGTAACCGTCCTCGTCCTCATTTATCCGTATACCCCCGGCAATCTCGAAAATCCAGGAATATACTGCGCCGTAGGCATAGTGATTGAACGAGTTCATATCCTCGCTCCACATCTCCCCGTTTTCGTTTATGCCGTCCCAATGCTCCCACATGGTTGTCGCACCGTTGTTGACGGAATAGAGCCATGACGGAAATTCCTCCCTAAAAAGCAAATCGAACGCCGTCCCGATATATCCGTTTTCGGACAATGCATAGAGCAAATACGGCGTTCCGACAAATCCCGTTGTCAGCTTATTGCCGTTTTTTTGCACAAGCTCGCAAAGCTTTTCCGCATTCTTTTTCTTATCCGTACACAAATCAAAATACAGCGCAAGCGCATATGCCGTCTGCGTTTTCACTTCAGGCGTTCCGTCCTTCAAAAATCTTTCCCGAAATGCCGCAACAACATTTTTGTACAATTCTTCATATTCGCTCATATCGTATCCGAGGACTTTCCCGGCTTTAACCGTCAGCGACGTGCTGTACGCATAAAATGCGGAAGCGATATAGTCCGTCGGCGTTGCTCCGACATACGAGCCGGGTTTGTTGTCCAACGCAAGCCAGTCGCCGAAATGTATTCCGCCGAGCCACAAATATTCCTCACTGCCGCTTTTTCTGATATATTCAATCCATTTTTTCATACTTTCAAACTGATTTTTCAGAACCCTTTTATTGCCGTATGCCCTGTAGATTTCCCACGGGCAAATCGTTGCGGCATCTCCCCATGCGGCGGATATTACATCCTTTGCCGTGTCTGCAAGGTCGGGGTTGAGCGCCGGAACAATCCGCTGCACTCCGCCGTCGTACCTCTGGTCGGAAGCAAGGTCCGCAAGCCATTTTTCAAAGAACCTTTCGACATCGAAATTTATGGCAGCCGTCCGCACAAACACCTGTGCGTCGCCCGTCCAGCCCATGCGCTCGTCACGCTGCGGACAATCCGTAGGTATATCTATATAGTTTGATTTTTGTCCCCATATTACGTTGTGATAAAGCTGATTTGTTTTCGGATTTCCGCACACAAATCCGCCCGTCCGTTTTATATCCGAATATACCGCAACGGCTCTGAAATCATTTAGATTTATTTCCGATTTCGGATATTCATCGAGCCGTATATACCGAAATCCCTGCCATGTGAATGTCGGCTTTAATATTTCCGTGCCGCTCCCCGATAATATGTATACATTTTTTTGCTTTGCGCTGCGAAGATTTTTCGTATAAAAGTTTCCGTCCTTATCCAAGACCTCCGCATGGCTTATCGCAACTTTTTCTCCGAAATTCCCGTTAATTCTTATTTCGGCATATCCGGAAAGATTTTGCCCGAAATCAATTACCCTTTCGCCGAGCGGCGTTATAATAAGCTTAGACGGCATAACAACGTCCTGCTCAATCACCTTTTCGCCGTATTGCGGCACGAGATTTGTCTTAACCGCATCGTCATGCAGCGCATTTCCCAGTTCACGCAGCTTGGCGGTATTATCCACGGTTTCGCCGTCATATATCGACGAGCTGACTATCTTCGACGTTCTGACGAGCGTATCGCTGCCCGATACGGCGGTAAGCACCGAACCGTCCTCAAATTCAATATCCACAGAAAAAATAACCGCAATGTTTTTGTTGTAATGATACCTCCCCCATGTCTTTCCGACCGCCCAGCCCTCGGCACATATCACGGAGAGGACAGCGCCGCTTTTCAGCATATCCGCAACATCGTATGTCATATACTGCGTTCGGCTCGAATAGTCCGTGAAATACGGCGTAAATACATCGTTTCCGATTCTTTCGCCGTCTATAAACGCTCTATACATTCCCATTGCGGACACCGAAAGCTCCGCCTTTTTTATTTTCTTTTCAAAATCAATTCGGGTATAAAATTCATAACATCTTTCTTCTTCATTTTCGGGTGACTTTATCCACCTTGCTTCATTTATCATAACGCACTCCGTTCCGCCGCTTGCCGGCACAATAAGTCAGTATCCTCCTTTATAAGAATATCACAAAGCAGCGTATGCTTCAAGTCCTCAATTCTCTTTTTTTGCTCACTATTCTGTTGTTTTAAAGAAATAAAAATTGATGTTGCGAACGCAACGGAATAAATTTTAATATCGAAACTGACCGATAATGAAAGTGAAGATAATTTTCTTAAATCTCTATCAAAAGAAGAGGGTGCTGCAAAACGAATTTGTTTTGCAACACCCTCTTTCAAAATCATTTACTCACCGAGGTAAGCTTTTTTAATCGATTCGTTATTCATAAGTTCTTTTGCGTCGCCGTCCAGAACTATGTTTCCTGTTTCAAGCACATATGCACGGTTTGCTATTGCAAGCGCTTTTTTTGCATTCTGCTCAACGAGGAGAACCGTTGTTCCGCTCTTGTTTATCTCCTGTATTATATCGAAAATTTCCGATACATAAAGAGGCGAAAGACCCATGGAAGGCTCATCGAGCAAAACAATTTTCGGCTTCGACATGAGTGCTCTGCCCATGGCAAGCATCTGCTGTTCACCGCCGGAAAGCGTGCCGGCAATCTGGTTTTTACGCTCCTTCAGACGAGGGAATCTTGTATAAACCATTTCCAGTGTTTCCTTGATTTCATTTTTATCTTTTCTCGTAAATGCGCCCATTATGAGGTTTTCGTAAACCGTCAGCTCACCGAAAATTCGTCTGCCCTCCGGCACGTGCGCAATACCCATTCCCACAATCTTATGTGCCGGCGTTTTCAAAAGGTCATGGCCGTCGAACATAATTTTTCCGGCTTTTGCCGGTACAAGTCCCGTTACGGTGTGCAGAATCGTTGTTTTGCCTGCGCCGTTTGCACCGATAAGCGCAATTATCTCGCCTTGGCTTACTTCAAATGATATACCCTTTATGGCTTTAATCATGCCATAGCTAACTTCTAAATTTTCTATTTTCAGCATAACCCGTATTTCCTTTCCGTACCATTATTCATCGCCCAAATATGCGGTTACAACCTTAGGATCGTTAAGCACCTTGTTCGTTTCGCCCTGAGCCAATACAGTACCGAAATTCAATACCGTAACTTCTTCACAGATTCCGGAAACAAGCTTCATATCGTGTTCAATCAAAAGAATCGTCATATCGAATTCTTTTCGTACAAAACGTATATTATCCATAAGGTCTGCGGTTTCGTTAGGATTCATACCTGCCGCCGGTTCGTCCAGAAGCAGAAGCTTCGGATTCGTTGCGAGTGCTCTCGCAATCTCAAGCTTTCTCTGCTTGCCGTAAGGAAGATTGCAGGCAAGATTGTTTCTTTCTTCTTCAAGGCCGAAGATTCCGAGAAGCTCTTTTGCCCTGTCCCTCATCTTCTTTTCCGAGCTGAAATGCCCCGGAAGCCTCAGCATACTTTCAAATACGCTGCACCGAAATTCCGGCTGATTATGCAGACCCACAAGCACGTTTCTTATAACGCTCATATTGTTAAAAAGTCGGATATTCTGAAACGTTCTTGCTATTCCCTTATGATTTATGGTTTCCTGTGATTTCCCCGTAAGCTCCTCGCCGTCAAGCAGGAATTTTCCCGTTGTCGGTTTGTAAACGCCCGTTAAAAGGTTGAAAATCGTGGTTTTTCCGGCACCGTTCGGGCCTATAAGCCCATAGAGCTGACCTTTCTTGATTTTCAGATTAAAATCGTCAACAGCTTTCAATCCACCGAAAGAAATACCGAGGTGTTCTGTTTCAAGTATATATTTGTTATCCATCACTTATCCCCCTTTTCTTTCGGTTTTTTCTCATAAACTTCGTTTTTAACGTCAACGGAAAGGATTGCGTCCATGTCTATCTTGGACGGGATTCTGTTCCATGCCGCATCATCATCGTTTATATTCGCCGGGTCTTTTTCATGTTTTTTAAATATGCTCACAATCTTCTTGAAAAGATTTTCTTCAAATGCCGAAAGCTTTTCTTTGAGCGGTTTTAATGCCGGAGCATTGTTGAATATAATCATCAAAATAAGGATTATAGCATAGATAAGATATTTCAATGCCGCAAGGTCGCCCGAAAGATTCGTTGTAAGCACAAAGTTTATATATGTTATCAGCGCAGCCGCAATAATCGAGCCGCTGATATTTCCCATACCGCCCAAAACAACCATAACGAGTATTTCTATCGAATAGTTGTACGAGAAGAACGAGTAGAGAACGGGCGTTGCATAATGACCGTAGATTACGCCCGCAATTCCGGCAAAGAATGCCGAAACAACGAATACGAGCAATTTATAAAACGTAACGTTTATACCCATTGCTTTCGCCGCAATCTCATTATCACGTATAGCCGTTATCGCACGTCCGTGCTTGCTTCGTATAAGGTTCTGAACAACGAACAGCATAACGAGAACGACAACAAAGGCAACTATGAACAGGTCGCTTCCGTATTTTTTCGTTGAAAGTCCGAGAGCTCCGCCGAAAGTTTCGAGGTTTTTGAAAATCGTTCTTACAATTTCGCCGAATGCCAGCGTAACTATAGCCAGGTAGTCGCCTTTCAGCCTAAGTGCCGGCAAGCCTATAATAAACCCGAATACCGCCGCAAT
Organism: uncultured Clostridia bacterium; assembly: GCA_934792465.1. Taxonomy (GTDB): domain Bacteria; phylum Bacillota; class Clostridia; order RUG12999; family RUG12999; genus CAKVOK01. The sequence continues at coordinate 21,954 of CAKVOK010000044.1, forward strand.
GATACCGCCGGCAAGCATGGAAACAATCAATATCAGCAAAGGCGAATTTGTAAACGTATACATATATTTCGCCAGATAACAGCCGAGATATGCGCCCACGCACATAAATCCGGCATGGCCGAGGCTGAGTTCGCCCAAAAATCCGACAACGAGGTTCAGCGATACCGCAAGTATAACAGAATATCCTATCTGCGTCAAAAGATTTGCGGTTGAGCGGTTCAGATAACCGTAGTTCATCATTATCGCCGTTATTGCAAGAAACAGCCCTACACCTATATAATTGATATAGTATTTAAGTTTAAATTTGTTTTTTTTCGCCATTTCTTACACCTTCTCTCTGATTTGCTTTCCGAGAATACCTGTAGGCTTAACAAGCAAAATTATAATCAGCAGGCTGAATTCAAGTGCCGTTGTATACGGTGCGAGTTTAGGCACGCTGAGCGACAGCTTCTCTATAATTCCGAGAAGCACACCTCCGAGCATAGCACCCGGAATAGAACCTATTCCTCCGATAACCGCCGCCGTAAATGCCTTAATACCCGGCATTGAACCGAGTGTAGGACTCGTACTCGGTATCTGCATAAGATAGAACGTACTTGCGAAAGCGGCAAGTGCCGAACCTATAGCGAATGTTGTTGTAATAATCATATTGACATTAATACCCATGAGCTGCGCTGCACCTTTATCCTCCGACACGGCAAGCATTGCTCTGCCTATTTTTGTTTTTTTGATGAACAGCGTAAGCGCAACCATGATAACAGCGCCGACAATCAGCGTTATCAGCGTTGCGACGCTGATTTTCGTTCCGAATATAGCAACTGAACCGAAGTTGCCTATAGAAACAGGCTGAGATTTTGCTCCGTAAATAAGCTGCGCAATGCTCTGAAGCAGATAGCTGACGCCTATAGCCGTAATAAGCACGGCAAGCGGCGAAGCTCCTCTCAAAGGCCTATATGCAAGCTTTTCCGTAAGTACGCCGAGAAGCGTACAGACAATTATCGAAACCACGACGGCAACCGCCGGATTTCCGGTAAGTGCTATGGTCGATAAAATCGCATATGCTCCGACCATTATTATATCTCCGTGTGCAAAGTTAAGCATCTTGGCTATTCCGTATACCATCGTGTAGCCGAGTGCAATCAGCGCATATATACTGCCGAGGCTTAACCCGTCAATAAGTGTGCTCATAGTTTTCAAAACCTTTCCGCCCGAATATAAAATTGTGCGCCATTTTTTTACCACGGGCAGGCAAAAAATGCGAAGATATAGATTTTATGGGCATTTACGGATTTTCACAAAATCTTTCTCCAAACACGAATTTTTGGTTGGACATCAAAGACGCCCAACCAAAATATAGTTTTAACCCTTTTTAAATTATAAATTATTCTCCGAGCGTGACAATCTGAGGAGTCTTGTTGCAAGCACCGCTCTCGTCCCATGTCATCGTACCCGTTGCACCTACAACTTTAAAGTCCGAAGATGTGATTACGGGGATTAACTTATCACTGAGGTCTGCCGGACTAATTGTAGGATCTTTTATATCAGCCTTTTTCATTGCTTCGTAAATTGTCTTTACCGCATCGTATCCGTCAGCTGCAAACTGGTCGGGATCTTTATTGTATTTTGCTCTGTAGCTTTCAACAAATTTTGCCGGAACTTCTTCCGTGCTGTTTACATCGAACGGAGTAATATATTTGATTACATTCGTAACCGAAGAATCAATCTGGTCTTTTACACCGTCAAGACCGTCACAGCCGAACAGAAGAGCTTTTGAACCCTTTGCGGCAGCAGCCTTTGCGATAAGACCCGCTTCCGTGTAGTATATCGGAAGGAAGATAACTTCACAGTCTTTCAAGGCTTCAACCTGTGTTGTGAAGTCTTTTTTGTTTTCCGCATCAAACGACTGTTCCTCATACTCAACGTTAAGCTTCTTCATTTCATCCTTGAACGCTTTGTAAATACCTGTGGAATAAGCATCGCTTGTATCGTAGATAGCACCGATTTTCTTATATTGCTTTGTAATTTCCTCCGCTGCGAGAGTACCCTGGTCAGGGTCGCCGAAGCATACTCTGAATGCCGTGGGTCTGTTCTCGATTACATTTGCAGCCGAAGCCGAAGGCGTAATAAAGAAGAGATTGTCTTCTTCCGCCTTTGAAGCGAAAGAATCGCACGAGCCGGACGTTACGCTTCCGAGCGAAACGTTCATACCTGCTTCGAACAGTGTATCATAGCCCGTTGCAGCATCTGCCGCTTTAGCCTGGTCGTCTTTTATATCAAATTTGAATTTAACACCGTTCAGACCGCCTGCCGCATTGATTTCTTCAATCGCAAGCTTTGCGCCGTCACTGACAGACTGACCGTATGATGATGCGTCGCCCGTAAGAGGACCCGTAGCACCGATAAAGAACTCTGTATTGTCTGCCGTGTAGCCGCCTTTTCCGTTTGCTTTTCCGCCGTTACCGTTGTTACCGTTGCCGCAGCCTGCCAAAGCTACCATCGAAACAGCCAAAACTGCCGCAGCAAGTCTTTTTGAAAACTTTTTCATTGTATTTTCCTCCAAACAATAATAATATTACTTTTTAAAACACAAACTTAGTATACAATATTTTTTCCGATTTGTCAACTGTTTTTTTTGCATTTAACACCATTTTGTTATTAATTTTCGAAATTACAGCAAAAAACATTAAATTCATTTTGTTGACATTTTTTTAAATCTATGATATATTATACATGTTATATTTTGATTAAAAAAGGGGATTGCTATGCATACATATAAAATATATGACAAAAATTTTACGGACGGTTTCAAACAAGAATGGTTTTCGCCGAAAAGTATCGAAAACTTTTATGATAAAGACCAAAAGAGCCTTATATTTGAATCGGAAGGCAAATTTCTCGAAGCCTTTAAGCTTTTTGCCGGCACGGATTCTTTCACGGTTTGCGAGCTTGAAAAGTATCGCGAATACTACGGTATTAATTATATGAAAAAAGCATACCCGAAAGAATATCCCGGGGAACTTCTCGCAATCTATGAAAGCATTGAAGAAAACGACGTATATTCGGGAAGTGATGCCGAAAATATATTCAGGCTCATGTTCCGCGGACATATATGGTGCAGGCTCAAATCTGCCGATACGGAAATATTTTTTGAAAAACTTGGCAATTTGACGGTTTTAACGGCGAAAACACCGAGCGGCACAGTAGAAAATATAAGAAATTTAGAAATTAGTGAGAAAGATTTTTAATAAACACTTGACAAATGCGAAAAAATATTATATAATAAATATACTTTGTATTTTTGGATATACGTTTTATTTTATACGGAATATTAGGAGGTGTTTGCAGATGCTCAGAACATATCAGCCAAAGAAAAGACAGAGAAAGAAAGTACACGGATTCAGAAAAAGAATGTCTACATCGAATGGCAGAAAGGTACTTGCCCGCAGAAGACTCAAAGGCAGAAAGTCTTTATCTGCATAAAAGTTGCTTTTGTAACTTAAAAAATATAAAAGCAGGCTATCTTGCCTGCTTTTTGTATAGGTCATGAAAACTCAGCCGATTAAAAAAAATACTTTATTTTTGTGTGTATATTCAAAGGGTACAAGCTATGTAAACAGAACGCTGGCGATGTATGTCCTGCCGGACAGGAAAAATGCCAGCAGGCTCGGTATAACGGTCAGCAAAAAGATAGGCTGTGCCGTTGTCAGAAACAGAGTAAAACGGCTTATTAAAGAAAGTTACAGACTGAACGAGCAAAATATTAAAAGTGGGCAAAACATCGTGGTTGTCGCCAGAAAAAGTGCGGCTGCCGCTGATTTTAAAACCGTAAACAGCGCATTGCTGCATTTGCTGAAAAAACTGAAACTTCTTGTATATGAAGATAATGAATAAATTTGTTATATACCTTATTAATATTTACAGAAAACATATCTCACCTTATAAAATGCCCTCCTGCCGGTTCACTCCGACTTGTTCGCAGTATGCCGCCGAGGCTTTTGAAAGGTTCGGTTTTTTTAAAGCGTTGTTTTTGAGCGCATACAGAATTTTGCGCTGCAATCCGTTTTGCAAAGGCGGATACGATCCGCTCCCACAGAAAAAGACGAAAGGTTGAAGCTTATGAAGATTTTTGGATTTTTGGCCGTTCCTCTCGGATGGATACTCAAGGTCATTTATCTGCTCGTACAAAATTACGGTTTTGCTCTTTTACTTTTTACGTTAGTAGCAAGACTTCTGCTTTTGCCGCTTAATTTCAAACAGCAAAAGTCAATGGTTCAGATGAACCTTATAAAACCAAAACTCGACGCAATTCAGAAGCAATATGCAAACAACAAAGAAAAACAAAGCGAAGAAACTATGAAAGCATACAAAAAATACGGCATAAATCCGGCTGCCGGATGCCTGCCGCTGCTTATCCAGTTTCCTATACTGTTCGCACTGTATGATGTTATCCGCCGTCCTCTTACATATATGTGGAGGGTTCCGGCAGCGGAAATAACAAGCCTTATATCGAAATACAAAATCGCATCGCCGGAAAATATCAACGGTCAGATTGAACTCGCAAAAAAACTTTATGACGTAGGTCACAAATGGGGTATCAACTTCAATTTCATGGGTCTGGATCTTTCTCAGACGCCGAAATTTGATTTATCCTCGCCGACTCTCGGATTTACACTCGTTTGGCTCGTACCTGTGGTTGCTGCGCTCACAACATGGCTCTCTTCAAAGCTCATGAACGTCGGAATGGAAAAAGACAAAAAAGAGAAAGAGGAAGAAAATCCTGTTTCCGCACGTCCTCCCCGTCCGGGTGAAAAAACCGCGGACACTTCCGCACAGACAGCCAACACAATGACTAATTTCATGCCGTTCATGACGCTGTGGTTTGCGTTCATTGTTCCGGCAGGTCTCGGTCTTTACTGGATTGCCGGCAACCTGATTCAGATTGCACAGCAGTATATTATCAACAGGCACTACGTTCCAAAACTTAAGGAAAGGATGTCACTTGAAAATGAAAAACTTGAAAACAACAGAAAAAAAGGCAAAAAGCGCAGATGAAGCAATCGAACTCGCTCTTTTAGAGCTGGGAATTGAAAAAGACGACGCTGAAATAGAAATCATAGACGAGGGAAGCAAAGGCTTCTTGGGTATCGGCAGCAAAGATGCCGTTGTCCGTGTTACGGAAAAGCTCAATATAGAAAAGCTGGCGGTTTCGTTCCTCGATTCTATGACAAGCAAAATAGTATCCGATGTAAGCTATGATGTAACATACAACGAAAAAGGTCTGAAAATCGTAATGAGCGGTGACGATATGGGTATCCTTATCGGCAGACGCGGCGACACGCTCGATTCTCTGCAATATCTCACAAGCCTTTATGTAAACAGACATTCGGACGATTACGTAAAAGTTTATCTCGATACCGAAAACTACAGGGAAAAACGTCACGACACACTGGTTCGCCTGGCACGCAGACTCGCAACACAGGTTATAAACACGAAAAAAAGCGTTACTCTCGAGCCCATGAGTCCGAACGAAAGACGTATAATTCATTCAACACTTCAGAACAATAAGCTTGTAACAACAAGCAGCGTAGGCGAAGAGCCGAACCGCAAGGTTGTAATATCTCTTATTGACAAATCAAAAAGCGAGGTTGAATAACATTGGATAATAAAAAGGTAAGAACAAGATTTGCTCCGAGTCCCACGGGATATATGCATATCGGAAACCTGCGCACGGCACTCTATGCATACCTGCTTGCGAAGAAATACAACGGCGATTTTATTCTCAGAATAGAAGATACCGACCAGGAGCGTTATGTTGACGGCGCAGTAGACCTTATATACAAAACACTGAAAGAAACCGGACTAAAACACGATGAAGGTCCGGACATAGGCGGAGATTACGGTCCGTATGTTCAGAGCGAACGCCGCAGCATTTACAAAAAATATGCGGAAGAACTCGTTGAAAAGGGCGGAGCATACTACTGCTTCTGCGACAAGGAGCGTCTTGACAATCTGCGTCATATTCAGGAAGCATCCAAAATACCGACAAAGTATGACGGATATTGCAGAAACCTTTCCAAAGAAGAGGTTGAAGAGAAGCTCAAAAGCGGCGTACCATACGTTATACGTCAGAAAGTTCCGAAAACGGGTATAACCACTTTTGACGATATAATCTACGGAACAATACGTGTGGAAAATTCTACGCTCGACGATAACATACTTTTGAAATCGGACGGATTGCCGACATACAACTTTGCCAACGTTGTGGATGACCATCTCATGGGCATTACGCACGTAATCCGCGGCAGCGAATATCTTTCTTCAACGCCGAAATACAACTTGCTTTACGAGTCTTTCGGCTGGGAAATACCCGTCTACGTACATTGTCCCCCGGTTATGAAGAACGCTACGGAAAAGCTTTCCAAGCGTAACGGCGATGCTTCATACGAAGATATGATTAAAAAAGGCTATCTGAAAGATGCCGTAATAAACTATATCGCACTGCTCGGCTGGAGTCCGAGAGGCGAAGAAGAGATTTTCTCTCTCGAAGAACTTGTGCATGAATTTGACCCGTCCGGAATAAGTAAATCCCCGGCGATATTCGACGGCAAAAAGCTTAACTGGATGAACGGCGAATATATCCGCAAGCTTTCGCTTGACGAATTCAAAGAGCTTGCAATGCCTTATTTCAAACAGGCTGTTCACAGCGAATTTGACTTTACGGAGCTTGCAAAGCTGCTTCAGACAAGAACGGAGGTTCTTTCCGAGATTCCTGAACAGATTGATTTTATAGACGCTCTGCCGGAATACGATACGGAACTGTATTGCCACAAGAAGATGAAAACCGACAAGGCAAATTCTCTCGAAGCACTCAGAGAAATACTTCCCGTGCTCGAAAAGCTTGATACATGGACGGAAGAATCCATACATGAAGCGATGTTCGCACTTATCGAGAAGCTCGAACTCAAAAACGGTCGTATTCTTTGGCCGCTGCGTACCGCACTTTCAGGAAAGCAATTCACTCCGGGCGGCGGAATTGAGCTTGCGTTTCTTCTCGGAAAAGACGAATCACTCAAAAGAATTAAGATAGGTATCGAAAAATTATCCGAATAAGAAAATGAAAAACAGACTGAGATTTACGGATTTCAGTCTGTTTATTTTTATTGTAACTGCCATATTGTTTTCTTCAATAAGGGGCTTTAGCCCCGTCATTCAACGTTTTCAGCGGGAGATTGTATCCGCCGCTGAATTTAGTTATATGTTACGTTTTGAAAGGTTTTGTGATATACTATATATAAACGTATGACTTGTTGAAACCGCAGGGGCGAAAGCTAAATTCGCACAGCGAATTTAATTTAGCTGTTTCGCAAGAAACAATTTAGCTGTCGAAGCTTATGCAAACCTAATTCAGCGGCACTAACCAATGCCTCCCCTGTGTATTTTTATTCAACACAGGTCACATTATTTTTACAACTCCGCTGTATACCAATCCCCTTGCGGAATCCATTGTTACGGTAGTACCTGTTTTCAGCAGCGTTGTAGCGCCCTTTGCGCCCGTTATCACAGGGATATTCAGCGTCATACCCACGATTGCACCATGGCTCATGCTGCCGTCCTCCTCCGTAATAATTCCGCTCGCACGTTTCAAAATTCGAAGCAGTGTATTTGAAGTTTTCTTTATAACAAGAATATCACCGTCGCAGAAATTCGCAAGCGCTTCGCTCTCGTCCTCCGCAACGCAAAGCTTTCCGCTGACATTCAAATCGTTTACGCTGCTTCCGCTGACAAGCACATGACCCACGAGATGAACTTTCAGCACATTCGTATTTCCGCTTATTCCGACAGGCATTCCGGCTGTTATTACGACTATATCGCCGTTTTTAACGTACCCGTTCTGCGTTGCAATATCCACGGCGTGTTCAAAGAGTTCGTCCGTAGTATACTTTTCCTCGCACATAAGCGGTGTAACACCCCACGAAAGGCTAAGCTGGCGGAATACTTTCTTGGAAACCGTCGTCGCTATTATCGGGCACGCCGGACGGAATTTTGAAAGCATTCTTGCCGTCTGCCCCGATTTTGTCACCGTTATAATGGCCGTTGCGCTCAAATCGTGCGCCGTTGTACAGGTTGCATGGCTGATTGCGTCCGCAACATTCGGCGAAGATATATTTTCTCTCGATTCAAAGCGTTTCCGATAATTTATATTTTTCTCCGTGTTTTCCGCTATAAGCGACATTGTTGCGACAACGAGATCCGGGTGAATACCGACTGCCGTTTCGCCCGACAGCATTATACCGCTCGTGCCGTCGTAAATAGCGTTTGCGACGTCCGTGGTTTCGGCACGTGTCGGCCGAGTATTTTTTATCATCGATTCCAGCATCTGCGTCGCCGTTATAACAACCTTGCCGACCGTATAACATTTCTTGATAAGCATTTTTTGTATGCCGGGCAGCTGCTCAAACGGGATTTCAACGCCCATGTCGCCTCTGGCAACCATGATACCGTCGCTGACCTTGATAATCTCGTCAATATTGCTTACGCCCTCGTTATTTTCTATCTTGGCGATTATCTTTATATCCTGTCCGCCGTTTTCTTCAAGCACCTTTCGGATTTCCAGAATATCGTATGCGGTACGCACAAAGGACGCCGCAATTACGTCCACGTCCTCGCCGATTCCGAATATAATATCGGCTTTGTCGGTTTCGCTCATGTAATTCATCTTTACCGGAACACCGGGTATATTTATGCTTTTTCTGTTCGACAGCGATCCGTCGTTCATCGCCGTACATATAATATCCTTGTCCGTTATCTCGTCAACACGGAAGCCTACAAGTCCGTCGTCCACAAGTATTCTGTTTCCTCTCGAAATATCTTTGAGCAGCTCTGCATAAGTTATGCTGACTATGGTATTGTCGCCCTCCAGCTCCTCCGTTGTAAACGTAAACTTCTGTCCCCGTTCTATCTTCACAGGACTTTCTTTAAAGGTTTTTATCCTTATTTCCGGTCCTTTTGTATCAAGCATAATCGGTATCGGCAGGTTATGCTTTTCACGCAGCTTTTTTACGCTGTCCATACGCTTTTTATGTTCCTCATACGTGCCGTGCGAAAAGTTAAGCCTTGCCACGTTCATGCCGGCAAGCATCATTTTTTCAAGCATACTCTCATCGTCCGTAGACGGTCCGAGCGTACATATAATCTTTGTCTTTCTCATAAATCATTTCCTCTCAATTAAAAATATAAATAATGTCTACTGAACAAATGGTTTTGCGAAACCATTTGTGTGAAACCTTCGGTTTCACACCTAAAAACAGC
>CAKVOK010000045.1 GCA_934792465.1 uncultured Clostridia bacterium
TGTTTTTAGGTGTGAAACCGAAGGTTTCACACAAATGGTTTCGCAAAACCATTTGTTCAGTAGACATTATTTACATTAAAATTTCCGACAGTGCCATATTGTCTTTTGTAAAATGAGTTTTTATAATATCTTCGACTTCCGTCTGCGAAACGCTCTCATATGCTTCGTAAAGCTTAAACAAATCAAGCCCTTTTACGGTATATCTTGAAAGTGCGCCGGCATATTCGTCCGGGTCATCGAAAACAGAAAGACCCTTTCCGAAAATCTTTCTCTTAATGCGTTCGAAATCTTCTTTCGATACGCTGAAATTCTTTGCCGCCGAGATTATTTCTTCCGCAACTTCCTTTCCGAAAGGCGATTCATCGGATATTTCGGAAAATGCGAAATTCTTTTCTCCCGTATAATCAAATCCGAAAGACGGAGTTATCTTTCCGCCGTTATAAAGCTTCGCATAAAGCTCGGAGCTTTTTCCGAGAAGCAGCTGCATCGCAATTTTGAATGCCGCACGTCTTTTCTCGGTTTCTCCTGTCAGCTTCGTATCCTTGAAGCCTATTGTATAAAGAGGTACGCTCACGCTCATTTTTTGCGATACATACGGCTTCGCAATCTTTTCCGCTTCTTCCTCATATTTTCTCTTCACTTCCGGCACGTTATCCTTTTTCAGCAGTATATCTTCGAGATATGCTCTCATATCCTCCGGTTCAAAATCGCCTACGAGGCAGAGCGTCATATTCGACGGGTGGTAAAATGTATTATAGCATATATATAGTATTTCCGGTGTGATTTCCGATATGCTTTCCACAGTACCGGCAATATCCTTTTTCACCGGAAAATCGTTATACAGGCAGCCGAGCATATTAAAATAGCACCGCCAGTTCGGGTCATCATCATACATTCTGATTTCCTGCCCGATTATCCCCTGTTCTTTTTCAACGTTTTCCTTTGTAAAATACGGACTTTGCACAAATTCAACGAGGATTTTCAAATTTTCTTTGAAATTTTCCGTACACCAAAAATAATATGTTGTCATATCAAACGCCGTGTATGCATTTGCATTTCCGCCGAATTTGCTGAACATATCAAACACGTTTGAATTGTCCGGCTGTTCAAATACCTTATGTTCCAAAAAATGTGCAACGCCGTCCGGAACCGTTTTGAATTCATTCTCCCCTATCGGGACAAAATTATAGTCTATCGAACCGAAATGCGTGGCAAAATACGCTCCGCTTTTAAGAAACCCTTTTTTAGGCACCATAAACACACGCACTCCGCTTGTATGCACATATTCATATATTGTTTCATTAAGCTTGCTGTAAATTTTCTCTTTCATTTCAGTTTGTTCCTTTCAGGAAATATATTGTATTGGCTTTTACGCTTTTTGCCGCTTTTATTATATCGTTGCGTGTCACCTTGTTTATTCCGGCTATAAATTCGTCTATTCCGTCGGTATCGCCTGCGATATTCTGCGCTACATAAAAATCAATCATTCGTCTTGGGTCGTCTTTCATAGAAATATATATTGTTTCTATGAATTTTTTTGCCGATTCTATTTCAAAATCAGATATATTTCCGTTCTGCATTTCTTTCAGCTGATTAAATACTTCGTCCCGTGCCGGTACATATTTATCAAATTCAATGCCTGTTCCGACTATGATAACGGATTTCAAGCGTACATATCTCGAATAAGCGTAATACGCAAGGCTGAGCTTTTCACGCACGTTATTAAACAGCTTGCTGTGCGTACCGCTTCCGTATACGCTGTTGAAAAGCACAGTATCGTAAAACGGAGCGTCAACGGTCATTCCGATAACAAGCTTTCCCTGGTTTACGTCCATTATCTCGTGAATTTCTTTTACGGTGTTTCTTTCCGCAAGCCTAAGCGGCTCTGTTATATTGCCGCAGCTTTCGGAAACGTCAAATATATTTTTTACGGCTTCTGTGTCGCACGTTCCCGAAACAAATATATCAACCCTGCTGTTTTTTATTACGTTTTTATAATGCTCATACAGAGCCTTGTTCGTTATGCGTTCAAGCTGTGAGGCAGTACCGAGCCGAGGTATGGCAAAGGCTTCCGCACCGCACATTTCCTCAATGCATCTTTGCGTTGCAAATTCTTTTTTATCGTTTTCCGAAGCGTATATCAGATTTTTCAGATTTTCTTTTTCGATATTGAAAATCTCATCATCAAACATTCCGTCTTTAATTTTCGGATTATATATAATCTCTTTCAGAAATTCGGCAGCAGCCGCAGCCGTGTCCTCGCCCGTATATACATCGGACGGAGCCGTGATTTCAAAATTCAGAATCTGCATATCGCCTTTTTTATTGACATCAGCCGCAAAAACAGCACCGTACATCCATTCGAGATGTTTTTCAATTTCTGTTTTTGATGCGTATTTTGCGGACGCCGTTTTCAATATTCTTGTCAGCAGCGCATTCGCCGCAGCTTCGCCCTCAATGGGTCTGAATATATTAACACTTACCGTTGTTGTTTTAAATTTATCTGTCTGCAAATAATAAATATTTGCACCGCCTTTTGTTTTAATCGTCATACCCGTCATCTCCGTCTTTACGTTTATTAAACAGTGAGGCAACATCATTTTCGCCGATTACTTCCTGAATATCTCCGTCGTCTATATCATCGTCAACATCTTCTTCGGGTTCATCGCCGTAAATCGTTGTTTCTTCCTCGTCCTCGGATTCCGTTTCAAGCTTATCGAGCATATATTTTTTGATTACCGGCTGAATATTCATCTGCATAACAAGTCCGCTTGCCGCAAGCAGCACAAGGAAATACAGGAACGCTATAAACATAGGCTGCAAGAAGTTTGCCAGCAGCAGATACACTGCCGCATTTACAACGATTGCGATAACATTTCTTTTTATTCCGAGTACAGAGAATATAAATGCATTTTTATACAGCTGCTTGAGCGTAAGTCTGAACGTTACCATCATAGACCACATATACGGCTGCATTGCAATATATATGCACAATATAAACAGATTTATTCCGAGTGCGAACGTATATATAAGTCCTCTTCCCGACATCAGCATATAAAATCTTAAATTTATCGTGAACAGCGTAAGCACTGCGAGGTCTATAAGAAAGACCGATATTGCCTGTTTAAAGTTATTTTTAGTATGCACAAAAAAGTCGCTGAATACCCATGCGTGGTCTTCTCTTACAAAGTTCCTCAAAATATACGTAAATCCTGCCTTAAACGGCGACGCACTGAAAAATATCAGAAGCAGATTGACATACCATGTCGCTATGACCGAAGTTTCCGGAGCTTTTTCTATTACCTCCTGAAAGAGCAGCATTGCCAAGAAATAATAAAACAATATTGCCGGTATGCACGTTATAAAATACATCATACTTATCTGCATATATTTCCAAAACTTACGGAAAAACAGTTCAAAAAATCTCGCAAAGCCTTTCTTCTGCGGCTCGTCCTTTCTTACGCCTTTCCCCTCTTTTTCATAATTAAAAAAACCTAAAAATCCCGCCATTTTCTTATTCCCCTTTTATATTATTTATTTAATGATTACCGAAAAATTACAATCAGTAGGCATTATTTAAGTATTGCTTTAATAATAATGTTCGTATCGAAAAAATATTTTGCTATGTTCGATTCTTTGATGTTATCAGACAGCCATTTAACGTCTACATTTGCCATAACCACGAACATAAGCGTTGCAACCACATAGCATATCAGCACGCCGTTAATCAGACCGATACAGCCGCCGAGAACACGGTTCACCTGCTTGATAACGGGCAGATGTTCAAAAATTCCTATAATCTTGACGGTCAGCGCAAGCCCAACTTTAACGACTATAAGCAATATCAGCATCATAGTAATGGAATATATTATATTCGTAACCGAATTTGCAACCGCCGAATTGCCTTGATTTATAACATTCTGACTTACAAGACCTCTGAAAAATTCCGTAACGCCGCTTTCTTCAAGCTTCAGCATGAGAATTTTGTAAATGCCTTTTTTTATCTCCGTCAGCATATTATTTATTATAGGTATGCGTTCAAGAAGCATTATAAAAGAACGGTAAAAATACAGTGCTACCCATATTCCCACAATCATAGTTGCAAGGGAAGCTATTGTTTTTAACATTCCCTTTTTAAAGCCGTAATAAACGCACATTATAATTATCAGTAAAAATACAATATCAAGTACCATTATTTTCTCCTATATGTACCGCTTTGCCGCAATAAAACAGCTTCGCCGTATTTCCGCAGTCAGCAAATACTCTGTTGCCGTGTTTGAACAGACAGGCGTCATAAGGACTGCCCGCTTCATTCGATGTTCTGAACCGTTTACCGCTCTTATTAACGAGCGTAACGCCATCGTTTGCGACAAACATTATCGTTTCCGCATTCGCTTTCATTTGTATTATTTCGTCTTTATATCCGAACGTGCCGTTCGGCTTTCCGTTTTCATTCAAGCTCATGACTTTCATGTTTTTGTCATATGCACCGCCGCCGGACACAAATACGAGATTATTTTTATTTTCAATATCATAATAATTGATTATGCTTTTGTCAAAATCACTTGTCCATTTTTTTCTGCCGTTCGTATCGTATACGGCTACTTTGTTTTCGCTCACAGTAATGAGCTTATTATCGGTAATCCATTTGATGCAGTTTATAAGTCCGTCAAATTTTTCCGATGTATATTTCTTGCTGCTCTTATTCAGATTAAAATACGCAATCTCGGTTTTTATGCTGTTATTATCTGTTAAAAGACTGCTTACCGCAAGTATTTTATCTTTTGTAATCGCTGCGTCTATAAATCTGTTTTCGCCTGCCCACCAGCTGAAAAGGCTGTTGCCTTTTTTATCAAAAACCGTCACTCCGCCGTTATACATTTTCTTATCCATAACGGCAAGCAAAATTCCGTTGTCTGTCAGTTTCAGGTTCGTTATCGGGTTGTCCGTCAGAAACGAGGTATATTTTCCGTTTTTATCTATTCTGAATATTACCGTTCCGCCGGTTGCCGCTGCCGCAATCTCGTTTTTGGATACCGCCACTACAGGTATATCCAGTGTTTCCGACACACGCCATTTTTCTCTGCCCGTTTTATCCACAGCCGATATGCCGTTTCTGTCGCAGATAAGAATATAATTTTCAAAAGGTATGTACTGTCTTGTTTCGTCTGCGGATATATTATATTCCGAAACCGTGGGAAGCGGAAGAAATTCTATTATATACTCCGCGTTAAGAATAAGCAGAGCCGCAATGAGCACCAAAACAAGTATAATGCCTACCTTCTTAAAGCTTCTTTTTTTCTTCACTATTTTATCCAGTACAGCCTCCAAGAAAACTCCTCCTATCTGTAATGAACCGCAATAAGTATGCCGTTTTCAACTTCGACATTCGCCGTATTTTCAGTTAAAACATTGCTTATCCCCATAGGGACATCAAAAAACAGCGTTCCGCCGTCTAATTCATATTCAAATCCTTTTTCAACAACACCGGTGCAGTTTCCGCCGTACGGAAACACCGAAAACATCTCTCCCGGTTTGCCGATTATTTCTTTTTTGCCGATTATGGGAAACATATAAAAATTTTCGCCGACAATCGTCAGTTCTATCCCTCTTAAAGCACCGTATGCCAGCAATGCGGTATTTGCCATTGTATGGTCGATTCTGCCGCCGAGCGCACATATCATATATACTTTTTCAAATCCGTTTTTTATAAGATAATCAACGCACACCTGCGTGTCCGTTTCGTCTTTATGCACCGGCAACCTCATTATTTCCGCATCTTTTATTTCGTTTTGTATCGAATCAAAATCCCCTATGACAATATCCGGAGAAAAACCTGCTTTCAAGGCATTGTCATATCCGCTGTCCGCACAGACTACGAACAGCTTTTCATCGGTATCGATTCTTTTCGGGTCAACATATTCGCCGCCGCAAAATATTACAGCAGATTTACTCATCAATTTCACCTATTTGTCTTATAGCTTCCGATGTATTTTCCGCTCCGAAAACAGAGCTTCCGGCAACAAGTATATTTGCTCCGGCACGTATAACCTCTTTCGCATTTTCCGGATTTATACCGCCGTCAATTTCAATATCAAACGGTGCGGAAAGCGCATTTTTCAGTTTCTGCACTTTAAAAAGCACGTCCGAAATGAATTTTTGACCGCCGAATCCCGGATAAACGCTCATAAAAAGAATCATATCCGTTTTGTTTGCATATTCATAGTACGGCTCTATCGGGGTATCGGGATTAATGGCAAGACCCGCTTTAATTCCGTGCGAATGTATCTTCTTAATACACAAATCAACGTCGCTCTCGGCTTCCGCATGAACTGTGATAATATCTGCCCCGGCTTCCGCAAAAACATCGATATAATCAAGCGGATTTTGGAGCATAAGATGCACGTCCAGCGTAACGTCCGTGATTTTCCGAACAGCTTTAACAACAGACGGTCCGAACGAAAGATTTGGCACGAAATGCCCGTCCATTATATCAATATGCAGCATATCTGCGCCGCTGTCGACCGCTTTTTTTACTTCATTTCCGAGATTTAATATATTTGCCGCCAAAATCGACGGTGCTACCTTTATCATTTTAAAGTCCCTCTTTCCGTACTTTTTTCAGACCTGCCAGTCTTTTATATCTTTAAGTTTATCATAAAGCTGTATATAGCTCTGATATCTTGTTTCGCCTATTTTTCCCTCGGACAGCGCTTCTTTGACGGCGCAGCCCGGCTCGCTTATATGGCTGCACCCTCTGAAACGGCAGCCGCCCGTATAATCGTCAAATTCACGGAAATAGCTTTCCAATTCATTCGCCTTTATATTCGTGATTTCGAGAAACGAAAAACCCGGTGTATCCGCTATATATCCGCCGTATGACGGAAAAAGCACAACTTCACGTGTCGTATTTTTTCCACGTTTGATTTTTTGGCTTATGCTTCCGGTTTCAAAATCCGCTTCCGGAGCAAGCACGTTCAAAATGCTTGATTTTCCCACTCCGGAACAGCCTGCAAACACCGAAAGCTTATCTTTCAGATGTTCTTTGATACGTTCCGTGCCCTCACCGGTTTTTGCCGATACGCATATAACCTCGAATTTTGCAAGCCGATACGCTTTTATAAATTCTTCCGTTTCGCTGTCGGACAAATCCATTTTGTTTATTATAATTATCGGGGTAATTCCCTGTTTTTCGGCAAGTATCGTAAGCTTATCTATAAGCAGTGTCACCGGCATCGGATTTGCCGCGGCAAAGACTATAAACATATTATCTATATTGGCAACGGGCGGACGAATGAATTCATTTTTCCGTTTATGAATTTTTATTATATTCCCCACGGAATCGGAAATTTCGTCTATGTCGCATATATCACCGGCTACGGGGGTTATCTTATTTTTTCTGAATATCCCCCGTGCCTTACATTCATACACTCCGTTTGAAGTATCAATATAATAAAATCCGCCTATTCCCTTTAGAATCGTTCCTGTAATCACTTATTCCTCAGCCTCCGCTGATACCTGCGGCGGTGTTGACGCCGGTTCTGCCGTTGCCGGCGGGGTCGGTTTCGGTGTTGCAACAGGAGTCGGTTTTGCGGTTGCCTCCGGTCCGAGGCTGACTGTAATGGAAATGCTTGTTCCGACCTTTACTTCCGTTCCGGCAACAATAACCTGCTCAATTACTTCACCCTCCGGCTTTGCCGAATGTTCCAGCTGAATTTCTCCCAGTTTCAAGCCGACAGCTTCGAGAGTTGAACGTGCAACGGATTTTGTATAACCTGTAACAAGCGGTACTTTTACTTTTATATCATCATTCCCCGTGCTTACGTAAATCGTTATTTTTTCATCTATACGCACATTGCTTCCTTTGCCGGGCGACTGTTTATACACAGTGTTTTTCGGATACGTTGCATGGCTGTCGTATTCCACGGAAACATTCGTAAATTTAAGTGCTTTAAGCTCCTTGCGTACTTCATCCACGTCTTTTCCGACGTAATTATCCAAAACTATGCTTCCCTTTCCTTTGCTTACCACAACTTTAATTACCGGAGTATTGCTTACTTTCCCTGTTTTCGGCGTCTGCGAAATTATGGTACCGGCTTCTTCATCGCTGTTTTTTTCGGATTCCAGTTCTATTTTAAAGCTTTCGTCCGTATATTCTTTTACAACCTTTTGATAATCCTTGCCGACAAGATAAGGTATATCTTCGTCATTTTTGGCTGAAGAACCGATAAAATAAAATACTGTGAATACACATATTATCAGTACTGCAGCCGAAGCAATCCATGCTGCCGCATAGTTTTTTTTGCCTTTTTCTTCCGCCTTCGGTTCATTGGAAGGCTGTATGTTTTCTCTGAACGGTGCAGCCTCTCTCGGCTGCACATTCGGATTTATTACAGGTATGAATTTTGTCGCATCCTCATCGGCAATTACAACAGATGCCGGAGAAACAACAACTTTTCTCAAATCCTCCGCAAAATCGGCTGCACTGGCATATCTTTTTGCCGGCTGCTTCGAC
The DNA here is from genome assembly GCA_934792465.1 of uncultured Clostridia bacterium. Taxonomy (GTDB): domain Bacteria; phylum Bacillota; class Clostridia; order RUG12999; family RUG12999; genus CAKVOK01. Next base: position 8,516 of record CAKVOK010000045.1, read on the forward strand.
ATTGCTTTAAGTACAATTTCTCCAAGCTGTTTCGGTATTGTGGGATTGAGAATTTCCGGCGGTTCGGGCTGCATATCCACCTGCATTTTCGCCACTGCAACAGGATTTTCCGCATCAAACGGCACTCTTCCCGTGAGCATCTCATAAAGCACTACGCCTATCGAATATATATCCGATTTGAAATCCACCACTCCGCCGCATGCCTGTTCGGGTGAAAAATAATGTACCGAACCGATTACGTTTCCCTGACGCACGATTGTTGATGAGCTTACAGCTCTTGCTATTCCGAAATCCGTAACCTTTATCGTATCGTCTTTTGTCAGCATAATATTATGCGGTTTTATATCTCTGTGTACTATGTTTTTTCTGTGAGCGTGTTCGATTGCGTCGCATATCTGTGCTGCATATTTACATGCCGTTTTCCAGCCTATCGGTCCTGCCTGTATTCGCTCTTTGAGCGTTGAACCATCGATATATTCCATAACGAAATAATCCATTCCGTTTTCCTGACCCACATCATAGACCGACACAATATTGCTGTGATTAAGGCTTGCCGCAGACTGCGCTTCAACTCTGAAACGCTCTACAAACTCTTTATCGTCTTTCAGCTCTTCTCTCAGCATTTTAATTGCGACATATCTGTTCAGAAGTCTGTCTGTTGCCTTATATACAATTGCCATGCCGCCGCTGCCGATTATTTCTTCAATTTCATATCTGTTTCCCAAAATAGTACCTATCATAATATGTCACCCCGCAAATTAATAACTATAGCCGTAACATCATCACTGCTGCCGAGCTTCTGCGCTTCCTCACACAATGTCTTTGCCGGATCATCAGAACAGTCCGACGAAATTTCCGCAAGTCTTTCATCTGTCATTACATTTGAAACGCCGTCGCTGCAAAGGGTAATAACGCTGTTCTCGTTCACTTCAAGCTCCGCTATATCCACGTTTACGATTTCCTGTACACCGACCGCATTCGTAATGATGTTTTTCATCGGATGCGCTTTTGCCTCCTGTGCCGAAATTTCTCCGTCATCAACAAGCTGCTGTACATACGAATGGTCTTTTGTAACATATTTAATTATACCGTTTTCAATCACATAAGCTCTGCTGTCGCCCACATGAGCTATAATAATCTTGTTTCCTTTTCTCATGCACAAAACTACGGTAGTTCCCATGCCCTCAAGTTCCGGACTTGATTTTGCTTTCGCAAAAATATTTATATTGGCATCATTCACGGCTTCCGTAATTGCTTTGGCGGAAAAATCCGTCAGTTTTTCTTTTATCGTATCTATCGCCGTTTTTGCGGCAACATCACCGGCGGCATGACCGCCCATTCCGTCTGCCGTTATATACATATACGGCTTCCCCGATTCCTCTCTTATGAAGAACCCGTCTTGATTCCCTATATGCTTTGTGCCGGTTATACTGTATCCTTTAACCATCATTTTCACCTCTCGCTTTTGCTCTGAGCTGTCCGCACGACGCTTTTATATCATTGCCGAGCTGACGTCTTACCGTTACGTTTACACCTCTGTCGGAAAGTCTGCCGGCAAATTTTTTCACATTTTCTCCCGAACTGCGCACCATATTTTTTCTTGCTTCGTTTACGGGAATCAGATTCACGTGTGCGAGCATTCCGCGAACAAGCTCCGCAAGCCTTTTCGCACACTGTTCCGTATCGTTTACGTTGTTTATAAGCGTATATTCAAAGCTTATTCTTCTGCCTGTCGCATTTATATAATCACGGCAGGCTTTCATAAGCTCATTAATATTATATTTTCGGTTTATCGGCATTATACTGCTTCGCAGCTCGTCAAACGGTGCGTGCAGCGATATTGAAAGCGTTATCGGCATATTTTCTTTCGCAAGGTCGTATATTTTCGGAACAATTCCGCACGTCGAAAGCGATATATGCCTGTAGCCTATATTAAGCCCTTTATCATTGCCGACATTTCTCAAAAACTTTATCACATTATCATAATTATCAAGCGGCTCTCCTATTCCCATAAGGACTATATTTGAAATTTTTCCGCTGTCTTTCATTGCAAAAATAACCTGGTCGATAATCTCTCCCGATGTCAAATCTCTTTTTTTGCCGCTAAGCGTGGAGGCGCAGAATTTGCATCCCATATTACAGCCTGCCTGCGTTGATATGCATATGCTTTTGCCGTGTTTATACTGCATTACAACGCTTTCCACATACTCGCCGTCGCCGAGCCGCCACAGATATTTGACGGTGCCGTCTTTTGATATGTATTTGTTTTCCATGTGCGGTACGCTTATATATGAAACCTTTTTAAGCTTTTCCGCAAAGCTTTTTGAAATATTGCTCATATCCTCAAAGCTTTCCGCACCCTTATAAAGCCACGAATATATCTGTGCGGTACGGTATTTTTCGCCGCCGCATTCCGCAACAAATTCCGCAAGCTCATCATAAGTTAAATCTTTCAAATTAATCAAATTTTATTCCTCATTTTTCGTCATTTCGGCAATATAGAATCCATCGCCGCCGTTTTCGCCGATAAACAGCTGTTTTTGCCGTTCAAGGCGGAATTCTTTATGTTCGTTTAAAAATCTTTTTATATTATCCTCGTTTTCGGCTTTTGATACCGTACATGTGGAATAAATGAGCGTTCCGCCGTGTTTCAGATATTTTGCCGAGTTTTCGAGTATTTTATACTGTATCTCACTCAAAGCCTTTGAATCCTCTATAGTATGAGTATACTTAATTTCAGGTTTTCTCCGCATTATTCCGAATCCGGAACACGGTACGTCCGCAAGAACCTTATCTGCTTTTCCGGCAAATTCGGGATTGTATTCGCAAGCGTCTGCAACAATCGGTTTAACTATATTTACACCGAGGCGTTCCGATGTTTTTTCTATTAGCTTTATCTTATGCTCGTATATATCAAATGCATATATCGTTCCGCTGTTCCGCATAAGCTGCGCTATATGTGTTGTTTTTCCTCCGGGAGCGGCACACATATCGATTACCGTATCTCCGGGCTTCGGATTCAGCCATATCGGCGGCAGCATCGAATTTATATCCTGTGGATAATAATACCCTTTCAGGTAAAGCTCATCTTTGCCGACATTTCTGCCCTTGGCGAAATAAACAACACCGTTTTCCGTATGTTCACCGCTGATTTTTTCAAATTCCGTTTCGGAAATTTTCAGCGTGTTTATACGTGCCGTGAAAGGCGGTTTGTCATTAATATGCTTAATCATGTTCTCGCCGCTTTCGCCGAAATCATGTATCAGCATACGGCACAATTCTTTCGGGCAGGAATAATATATACTCAAAAAATCGTCTTTATCGTACTCAACCTTTTTATCTTCTCGGATAATGCTGCGCAAAACGGCATTTACAAATCCTTTTGCGGAATTTTTTCTGCATTTCTGCACAAGCTTCAGGCTCTCGTTTACGATTGCATAATCGGGTATTTTATCGGTGAAAACTACTTGATATACGCCTATTCGCAATATATTTAAAATATCCGTGTCAAGCTTTTTTCTGCCCGTATACGTTTTTATTATATGGTCAATTCTTATTCTGTTCTGAATTACTCCGTATACAAGTGCGGTAATCAGTGCTTTTTCTTCCTCGTTTTTCAAATCGGAAAGGCTCTTGTTTATTTCCAGATTGGAATACTTTCCGTTTTCAAACACTCCGAGCAATATTTTTAATGCAATATATCTTTCCATATTTTAATCTCTGTTCCTCGAAAGCAGTATCAGTCTTATCAAACTCATAAGACTGGTAAGCATTGCCGCAACATATGTCAATGCCGCAGCTGTCAAAACCTTCTTTGCGCCGTTCAGTTCGTCTTCCGTCAGAATATATCCGTTTTTCAGTATGCTTAATGCCCGTGCGCTTGCGTTAAATTCAACCGGAAGCGTAACAAGCTGAAAAAGCACAACGGCGGAAAACAGTACAATCCCTATATTAACAAGCATCGGCAATCCCATTATAAATCCAAGTATTGCAAGCGGCATAGCGGCGTTTGCTCCTATATTTGCCACCGGTAAAACCGCATTTCTGAGTTTTATCGGAAAATATCCGACATTATGTTGGATTGCATGGCCTGTTTCGTGAGCCGCAACTCCGATTGCCGCAACGGACGAAACATCGTATACCGGCTGCGACAAATTGACAGTTTTATTCATCGGATTGAAGTTGTCCGTCAGACTTCCGCCCGTCGGCTGTACACTGACATCATACACACCGTTTTCACGCAAAATGGTTTCTGCCGTTTCTCTGCCGGTAATACCCCTGTGAGAAAAGACTCTTGAGTATTTCGCAAATGTGCTTTGTACCTTTGCCTGTGCCCACATCGATATAAGCAGTGCCGGCAATACAAGCACTATATAATAAGTGTCGAACCACATATTCATCAGCCTTTCCGTCTGCCAAGATAATTTTCGCAGACAAATAAATTAATCTTCTTCAAAAACAATATTTCCGTTACCTCTTAAAAACTCCTCGGCGGACATTCGTTTTTTGCCCTGGAGCTGCACACTTGTAAATTCTATTCTGCCGCACGGTGTTTGAAATTCAAGTCCCTTGCCTGTTCTCATACCGAAGCTTTCGGACGGTTTTTCATCAAGAACTCTCGACTCGTACACTTTCAGTGTGCCCTTATTTGTATTTATATATGCCACCGGCCACGGATTGAGTCCTCTTATTAAATTATACAACTCTTTTGCTGATTTTGCAAATGTAATCTTACCCATTTCCTTGTTCAGCATGGGTGCTTTGGTCGCAAGCGATTCATCCTGCGGAACAGGTGTAATATTTTCAATATTTTCAATCGTATGTTTCAGAAGCTTTGCGCCCTCGACTGCCAAACGGTCGAAAAGCTCCCCCGCCGTTTCCGTTTCGCCAATCGGCGTTTCGTATACTTCAAGAATATCGCCGCTGTCCAGTCCCTCCGACATAAACATTGTGGTAACTCCGGCGGTTTTATCTCCGTTTATCACGCTCCACTGAATCGGTGCGCTTCCCCTGTATTTCGGAAGAATCGAACCGTGCAGATTTATACAGCCGTATTTCGGATAATCAAGCACGTACTTGGGCAGCAGCTTTCCGTATGCCACAACCGCTATAATGTCCGGTTTTTCCTTTTCGAGAACTTCCGCAAAAGCACCGTCTTTCAGCGTTTCCGGCTGATACACTGTTATACCCTTTTTGATTGCTTCTTCTTTAACGGGCGGCATAGACATCTTTCCGCCTCTGCCTTTCGGCTTATCGGGCTGGCACACAACGCATGAAACGTTAAATGTTTCGCTTAAAAGCTCAAGGCTTACGGAAGCAAAATCCGGCGTACCCATAAACATTATATTAAACATTTTTTATTCCTCCGGTTCCGCTTCATGAATATTTGTTGCTTTTTCAATAAATAAATGACCGTCAAGATGCTCTGTTTCATGGCAAAATGCACGTGCGAGAAGCCCTTCGCCTTCTGTTTCAAAAAGCTTTCCGTTTCTGTCGCGTGCTTTTACTTTAACGTGCATGGGTCTTGTGACATCTCCCCATTTTCCGGGCAGACTCAGGCACCCCTCCTGACCGCACTGTTCGCCGTCCTGCTCAATAATTTCGGGATTTACAAGTTCAATCAAACCATCCCCCGTATCGATTACAACGATACGTCTTAATATTCCTATTTGCACGGCGGCAAGACCTGCACCGTTTGCATTATACATAGTTTCCGCCATATCGTCAAGTATATCGTGAAGCTTTTTATCGAATTTTTCAACCTTACGGCTTTTTTTATAAAGCGTTTCATCGCCCAATGTAAGTATTTTTCTGAGTGCCATTGTCAATCTCCGTTCCGCCGCCCTGCACGGCACAAATAAGAATTTTTGAGGATTGTTTCTTTGCAGGGCAATAGTAAAGAAAATCCGTTTTTATTAAAGCAATGATGTCGGACTTATCGCTATATCCATATACACATTTTGCTTGTTTGCTTCATGAATCCTGTCCGCCTCACGCAAAATATCAAGTATTTTTGCGGTGTTTTTTGTTTTTATCAGCAATCGGTATCTGTATTTGTTATCGATTTTTTCTATGGGAGCGGCATTCGGTCCGTAGTATTGTTTCAAAATACCGTTTTCTTTTTGCATAAGCTTTATAATCTCCGCACTCATTTTTTTTGCATATCTTTCCGTTTCATCTTCGTCGTTTCCCGTAAACAGAAAATTAACAAGTTTTGAAAACGGCGGATTGTCAAATGCCGCACGGACATTTATTTCCCTGTTATAAAACTCCGTATAATCCTGTTTTAATACAAAATCCAGTATCGGATTCGACGGATTGTACGTCTGTATCAGTGCTCTGCCGGCTTTATTTCCTCTGCCGGCTCTGCCGCACACCTGCGTAAGCTGCGCATATGCCGTTTCCGCCGCGCGGTAGTCGTCCATATTCAAAACAGCGTCTGCAGCCACCACTCCGACAAGTGTAACATCACTGAAATCAAGTCCTTTTGTTACCATCTGCGTTCCTATCATCACATCGATATGTTCCGATTTAAACTTATCAAAAAGCTTTTGGTGTGCCATTTTTTTCTCTGTTGTATCAGCGTCCACACGTATTACCGATATGTCTTTAAACGTGTTTTTCAGTTCGCTTTCAACCTTTTGCGTTCCCGTACCCGAATATTTTATATACATACTGCCGCATTCCGGGCAAGCCGCTATATTATCCGTTTCATATCCGCAGTAATGGCATAAAAGCTTATTTTTTCTGCTGTGATATGTAAGCGTAACGCTGCATCTCGGACATTTTGCGGTATATCCGCACTTTCGACAGGTGATATATGTTGAAAAACCCCTGCGGTTTAAGAAAAGTATTGTTTGTTCACGGCGTTTGAGATTCAGTGCAATCTCATTTTTGAGTTCGTTGCTCAGAACCGACTCGCCGTCCTCATCGAATCTGCGTGACATATCCGCTATGCGTATATCCGGCAATTCCGCCGCCACCCGTTTATTCAACGAAAGCAGTTTATACTTCCCAATTTGTGCATTATAAAAGCTTTCTATTCTCGGCGTTGCGGAAGCAAGCACAACTGCGCAGCCGCACTGCATTCCTCTGTATATCGCCGTATTTACCGCATCATATTTCGGCGTGCTTTCCGATTTGTATGAATTGTCATGTTCTTCATCAACAATAATCAGACCGACATTATCAAACGGTGCAAATACAGCCGACCGTGTGCCGACAACTATATTTACTTTTCCGTCTTTTATTTTATGCCACTCGTCATATCTTTCCCCAAGTGAAAGACCGCTGTGCAAAAGTGCCACCTTGTCGCCGAATCTGTTTGTAAACCGTGCGGACATCTGCGGGGTAAGCGATATTTCCGGAACAAGTATGATTGCGTTTTTACCACGTTCGGCACACGCTTTCGCCGCCTGCAAAAACACCTCTGTTTTTCCGCTTCCCGTTACTCCGTAAAGCAAAAAATTCTTATGCGTTCCGCCGTCAATACAATTTGTGATTTCGTCAAGCGCATATTTCTGTTCTGCCGACAACTGAAGCGGTTTTCCCGCTTCCGCTGTAGCTTCCGATGTTCTTCGCAACACGTTTTTTTCTTCAATAACCGCATAGCCTTTTTTAACAAGCGTATCTATTCCGCTTCTCGAAGTGCGTGCGACAAGTTCGCTCAGCATAACACTTTCACATTCAATTAAAATTTCAAATGCTTCCGATGCTTTTTTAGCACCGTTCAGTTCATGCATTGCGCTGTCTGTGTCTACATCGGCAAGTGTAACAAATTTTCTTTTTAATGCGCCTATTTTGCCCGAAAGCACAGCTTCTCTTGATACAACTCCTTTTTCTTCAAGTTTTTTTATCGGGACATCACCCGAAATACCGCATTCTGTTTTCAGCTCTTCAAGCTCCATGCTGCCGTTTGACGCTTCCAGCTTTTCAATAATCGCTTTTTGTTTCGGCGTCAGGTCGCTTTTATCCGATACATTTTCCGCAAGCTTTACAATATATTCATATTTCACAGACGCTCTCGGCGGAAGCATAAGCCGTAATGCTGTCTGCATGCTGCAAAGGCAGGTTTTTCTGATATATTCCGCAAGCTGCATCGCTTTTTCGGAAATAAGCGGCTCCTTGTCAACCGATTCCGATACTCTTTTCAGATTTTTATAATCCGATGTTTCTTTTATTTTTACGACATATCCTACGGTCGGACGGTTTCCGATTCCGAAAGGAACTTTAACCCGCATACCGACTTTTATACTTTCGTCCGCAACATAATCAAACGTCCTGTCTACGGCTTTTGAATTTGTATCGATAATAACTTCAGCAATCTTATTCATATGATTTCCAGCGCCTTATCAAATATTATTCCGGCAAGCTTCAGCTTCGGCATATTGCCGAAATCTTCACTTTTACCGTCTTTATTTATAATACACACTGTATTGTTGTCGCCGGCGAATCCGGCATCCTTTTCCGCTATGTTATTGGCAACTATCAGATCCGCTCCCTTTCTCAGAAGCTTCTCATATGCCTGTTGCTTTAAATCTCTTGTTTCCATACAAAATCCGATAACAACGGCTTTTTTCGCTTTTTGGCAAACTGTCGCAAGAATATCCGGATTTTTTTCAAGTTCAATTATTCCCACAGCGTCTTTTTTCAGCTTATGTTCGCTGTAGCCTTTTGGTCTGAAATCGCCCACCGCCGCAGATTTCACTATAATATCCGCAGATTCGCAGCGTTTCATAACCTCATCGTACATCTGCAATGCACTCTTTACATTGACAACTTCAACGCCGACCGGCGCTTGTAAATTGACAGGCCCGGAAACGAGCGTAACTTTCGCACCTCGCCTTTTGGCATTTTTCGCAAGCGCATAACCCATTTTCCCCGATGAGGGATTTGTTATATACCTCACGGGATCCATATATTCCTGTGTCGGTCCTGCTGTCACGAGCACGTTCTTATTCAGCAAATCTTTTTCCGTCAAAGCGTCGCACATTTTTTCCAATATGGTTTCGCCGCTGCAAAGTCTGCCTTTTCCGACATCTCCGCAGGCAAGTCTGCCTTCTTCCGGTTCGGCAAATATATATCCGAATTTTTTTAGCTTTTCGATATTTTCCTGTACTATCGGATTTTCATACATATCACAGTTCATCGCCGGAGCGATTATGACGGGAGCTTTCGTCGCCATTACGGTAGTCGAAAGCATATCGTCGGCTATGCCGGAGGCTATCTTGCCTATGATGTTTGCCGTTGCCGGGGCAATCAAAAACACATCGGCTTTATGCGCCAGAGAAATATGATTAATTTCATATATTTTCGGTTCGCTGAACGTATTTGTCGTTACGGGATTTTTTGTTATTGTGCGGAACGTTGCCGGAGTTATAAATTCGCACGCATTTTCCGTCATTATAACATCGACATTTGCACCCGATTTCACAAGGTCGCTCGCAAGCTGTGCAGCTTTATACGCTGCAATGCCACCTGTCACTCCGAGAACAACATTTTTGCCGTTAAGCTCGCTGTAATCAATGTATATCATCGAAATCTTCCTCTTCGGAATCAGTTGTTTCTTCGCTATCTTCGGCATTTTCTTCTTCACTGTTCAAATCGATAACCATACTTCCCGTGTCCGGAATCGGTGCGCTTTCTTCATTTTCATCTGTATGAACAATATAAAAATCATCGTCCATTATTTCTCTTACGGCACGTGTAATAGGTTTTACCATGTTTTTATCGTCTATATTATCTTCCTTATCTTTCTGAGCTATTGCTCTTGCGCGTTTTGCCGCAGCTATTACCAAATCATATCTGCTGCAGCCCTCCCCCAATTTTCTTACAACCTCTTTAATCGGCGGATATATCATTGTGTTGTCACCGTTTGTCATTGTCCCGTTACCTCCGTAATTAATTTTTTATTTCTTGATACTTTTTGTTTTTCTGCATCGATAATACAATGTATTTTCTGCGACGCAAGTTCTATTTCATCATTTACGACTATGTAATCGTATTGTTTAGAAATCATAAGTTCTTCTTTTGCACGAAAAAGACGTTTTTCTATAACCTCCGGTGTTTCGGTATTTCTGCCGACAAGCCGTTTTTCCAGCTCTTCAAACGACGGCGGAAATATGAAAATAAGCACGGCTTCCGGCATAATTTCTTTAACTTTCAGTGCACCCTGCACTTCAATCTCAAGTATTATATCCTTGCCCTCGTCCAAAGACCGCTGAACCTCTTTTTTCGGCGTTCCGTAATAATTGTCGCAAAACCTTGCGTATTCCAGCAAATCGCCGTTTTCTATCATTTCTTCAAATTCTTCTTTTGTCTTGAAGTAATAGCTTATTCCGTGTTCTTCACCCGGTCTGGGCTGCCTTGTCGTTGCCGAAACGGAAAGAAACGTATTTTCGTATCTGTTCAAATAATCTTTGCAGACGCTTCCCTTCCCTACGCCGGCAGGTCCGGAAACAACGCATAAAATACCTTTATTCATCAATATCAGCCTCCGCAACTCCCGTATCTTTTCCGGTTAATCTGTGTGCAACTGTTTCGGGCTGTATTGCCGACAGAATTATATGCTCGCTGTCCGTAATCAGCACAGCTCTTGTCCTCCTGCCGTATGTAGCGTCAATAAGCTTTCCCCGTTCTCTCGCTTCCTGAATTGTTCTTTTTATCGGAGCTGATTCCGGACTGATTATGGCAATAAGTCTGTTTGCCGAAACAATACTGCCGAATCCGATATTTATCAGTTTAATATCTTCCTGTGCTTTCATATGTTTCTCCTTTATTCAATATTCTGCACCTGTTCTCTGAGCTTCTCTATCTCGCCCTTTACGCCGACAACGATTTTCGAAACCTCCGCATCATTGCATTTTGAACCTATTGTATTTATTTCTCTGTTCATTTCCTGAATAATGAAATCGAGTTTTCTTCCTATCGGCTGTTCGGATTTTAAAACATCTTTAAATTCCGCAATATGCGATTTTAACCGCACCGTTTCCTCGTCCGTACATATTTTATCGGCGAAAATAGCTGCTTCCGTAACAATTCTCGATTCGTCCGCCGCAGTATTTTCCAAAACCTCTTTAAGCTTGTTTTCAAGACGCATCCTGTAATTCTCGACAATCTGCGGCATACGCTGTTCCACTTTGTCTACTTCAACGCTTATGCCGTCTATGCACTCTCCGAGCTTTTCGCAGATACGCTCTCCCTCACGTTCTCTCGCCGCAACAAATTCTTTCAACGCACCGTCCAATGCCGTCAGCACCGATTCTTTCAGCACATCTTTGTCGAAATTGTTTTGCGACACAACAAGCACGTCCGGATATCTCGAAAGCCGCTCCGCCGTCATTCCCTCCGATACGTGCATCGTTTCGGATATTTTTTTCAGCGCATTCACATACTGTTTCAGAAGTTCCTCATCGACAGTAACCTCTGCCGCTTCGTTTTTATATTCCCAGACAGTTACGAATATATCAATTTTACCCCTTGATACGGTTTTTAATACGGTATTTCGTATATCTTCCTCCAAAAATATGTAAGATGACCTTAATTTTATATTAATATCGGTGTATCTGTTATTTACCGATTTAATTTCTACAGTTATTTTTCTTTTTTCGTCCGAAAGCTCAAAAGCCCCGTAGCCTGTCATACTTTTAGGCATAACAGCACCTCCTCACTATATATTGTACAACTAAACTCATAAAATGTCAATATTTTTTTTATTTTTAATCAAATTTTTATTAATTTATATTGATATTTTTATAATTTTTCTTTTGCAAAAAACAGAAATGACTCAATTCTTTTCACAGATTTGAGTCATTTGGATTATAAAAAGCTATCTATTCTTCCGTCTTATCTTCCGAAGTATCTGTTTCTTCCGATATTTCGGCAAATACTTCTTCATCGGCGTCCTCTGTATCGGAATCGGATTCGTTTGCGACAGAAGCCCTAAGAGTTTCTATTTCTTCGTTATATTTATCTATAGTCACACATTTTTCGGCGATTTTTTCGTTATCAACCTCTTTATCCTCTTTATATGCGGTATAGATTATTTTGCCGATTTCTTTATATTCGTTTTTGATGTCCATTTCTTTGGATGTGATTTTAAATTTAACCTTGGTAACGGCAGCGGCACGGCCTGCTGCATTAACTGTCTTTACAACTGCTTCGGAAGCGATTTCTTTGAACGCTTTCGCTTTTTCTTTTACTTTGTCCATATCAACATTAAACATTTTCAAAACCTCCCATTTGATTTTTATAATACTATTATATACCAAACAGGACAAATATGCAAGTCTTTTTTTGAAATTTTTGTGGACAAATTTATAAAATTATGATATACTTTAATATAAAGAATATTTGAAAGGAATCAAGATATATGAAAATAGGGTCGGTAGAAACCGATAATAATATATTTGCCGCTCCCCTCGCCGGAGTGACAAACAAGGTATACAGAAAAATATTGAAGGACATGGGCGCGGGTCTTTTATACACGGAAATGATAAGCGCAAAGGCTCTTTGCTTCGGCGATAAAAAAACAATGCAGCTGATGAGCCTTGAAGATGAGAAAAAACCGCTTGCCGTACAGATATTCGGCAGCGAACCGGACATTATGGCAGAAGGCGCAAGGATTGTTCTCGAAAGCGTTCACCCGGATATTATAGATATAAATATGGGCTGCCCCGTGCCGAAGGTTGCAGGCAACGGCGAGGGCAGCGCATTGCTCAAAAATCCGGAGCTTGCCGGAGAAATCGTAAAGAAAGTCAAGCTTGCCGTCAATGTACCCGTAACGGCAAAAATCCGTTCCGGCTGGGACGAAACAAACATTAATGCAATCTCCGTTGCCAAAGCTTTGGAATACAACGGCTTGGACGCTATCGCTGTTCACGGAAGAACACGCACACAATATTACAGCGGTACGGCTGACAGAAATATTGTACGTGACGTTAAAAAAGCCGTTAAAATACCGGTTATCGGCAACGGCGATATATTTTCTCCGGAATCCGCCAAGGATATGTTCGATTCTACGGGCTGCGACGCCGTTATGCTCGGCAGAGGCATAATGGGAAATCCGTGGCTTGTGCGTGAATGTGTTGAGTATATGAACGGCGAAGAAGTCACGGAGCATACGCTCGGCGACGTTATAAATATGGCGCTGTACCATACAAAAAAACTTGTTGAAAATCGTGGTGAAAACTACGGAATAAAAGAAGCTCGTTCACATCTTACCTGGTATGTTAAAGGCTACAGAGGTGCGGCGAAAATCAAAAATCTTTTGACAAGTGCCGTTTCGCTTGATGAAATCGAAGAAATCTTTAATATGTGGCGTGAAAAAGAGGGTATCTGAATGAACTTTATTGCAAAATATATAAAACAAACAGCGTGTATTCTCTTTGTTATTGCGGTGTCCGTAATCTGCTTTTTTCGTTATACTTCGGATATTCCGAAAGAAGCGACCGTCTTTGCCTTTGATACGTATATGAAGTTCGAAATCTACGGCAGAAACGCAAAAAGTGCCGTAAAGGCAGGCGAAAAGCTGATTTATGATACCGAAAAGGAATTGAGCGTATATAAAGGAGAAAGCATTGTTTATAAATACAACCATGCAAAACCGGGCGAAAAAATAAAATGCTCGGAAAATGTACAAAAACTAATTGAAAAAAGTCTGTACATAAACAAGCTTACGGACGGTGCGTTTGATATAACGATATATCCGCTCTGCGAGCTGTGGGACGTAAAAAATGCGTCTGTTCCGCCGTCAGGCAATGACATAAAAAATGCACTTGAGAAAGTCGGCAGCGGTGAAATCGAAATAAAAGACGGTTATTTAATCAAGCACGAAAATACAATGCTTGATTTCGGCGGAATCGCAAAAGGGTATCTTTCCGATGAGCTGCGTGCGCTTATGTCGGATTACGGAATTAAAAAAGGCTTGATAAATCTTGGCGGAAACGTTGTTACAATCGGCAAAAAAGGCAAAAATAAACCCTGGAACATAGGAATTGCCGACCCGAACAATCCGAATGAAGCCATAACAAGTATATCGGCTTCCGATACAAACGTAATAACCTCCGGTGCATATCAGAGATATTTTGAATACAACGGCAAAATATATCACCACATCATTTCTCCTTATACCGGTTATCCGTCGGAAAGCGGGCTTTCTTCCGTCACGGTTTCGGGAAAAGACGGTGCTTTATGCGACGGAATGTCTACTGCGGCATTTATACTCGGCAGAGAAAAAGGCGAGAAACTCATCAAAGATTTAAATCTTTCAGCTGTTTTTGTAACAACGGACGGTGAAATTGTCCGGGTAAATCAATAATGACGCTTTCTAAACTCTCTTGGAGTCATTCCTTTAAAATGCTTAAAGGTTTTTATAAAATAACTTAAATCGTTAAAGCCGCATGAAAATGCTACCTCGGTAACGGGCAAATCCGTGCCGGTAAGCTTTCGTGCGGCACGTTCTATCCTATATGTATTAAGGTATTCCACGGGGGTTTTGTCCGTAAGTTCCTTGAAAAAACGGCAGAAATACTTTGGTGACATACCCGCTTTTTTTGCCATATCATCGAGAGTTATCGGAGATTCGTAACAATTTCTGATGAAATAAAGGACATCTTTAAGCTTCGTTATACTCTTGTTTACCTCTTTTCCCGATGATATTTTATAATACCTGTTATCGGATATTATCCCGAAAAGCTCATACAGCACCCCCAAAATTTTAAATCTTGTGCCGTCGCCGTTTTCTTTCATTGATTCAAACAAATTATTAACCGCTTCAAAAAAATTACTATTATCATATTTGTAGTATTCGGTAATTTCTATCATATGACTGCTTATGCCGAATATAAAGTTTTTGCATTTGTTTATTGACGTTTCAAGCACATCGAGAGAAAACACAATACATTCGTATACACAATCATGAGGAACAGCACCGTGTACAACCTCGCTGTTTACTATCACAACATCTCCCGAACGAACGGCGTATTCCGAGCTGTTTAAAGAAACATTCAAAACACCTGATATAACACGGATTATTTCAAGCTGTGTATGCCAATGATATGCCATTTCATATTTAGGATGCATACTGTCTATCATATACAGCTGTATCGGAAAATCTTCGCTTCCGTGCTGCTTTAATTCATTATAACTCATATTTACCTCCAAAAGTGAATATTATTATACTTATATCTATTATAACACAAGTAATATATAAAAATCAAGTATATAATTATATTAGAACATATTTCGGTTCGGAAACAAAAAAACGAAAGGATTGATAATAATGGCAAAAAGCAGATTAATCGGCGATTATCCTGTAATAGGTATCCGTCCTACAATAGACGGAAGAAGAGGAGCCCTGAAGGTTCGCGAATCACTTGAAGAGCAGACAATGAACATGGCAAAATCGGCAGCCGAGCTTATTTCAAAAAATTTAAGATATTCCAACGGAGAGCCTGTTAAGGTTATCATTGCGGATACAACAATAGGCCGTGTTGCGGAAGCTGCGGCATGCGCAGATAAATTCAGAAAAGCGGGAGTAGACATCACACTTACGGTTACACCGTGCTGGTGCTACGGTTCGGAAACAATGGATATGGATCCCATGACCATAAAAGGTGTATGGGGATTTAACGGCACAGAGCGCCCGGGAGCTGTTTATTTGGCTTCGGTTCTCGCTTCTCATGCGCAGAAAGGTCTGCCTGCATTCGGAATTTACGGTCATGACGTGCAGGATGCGGACAGCACGGAAATTCCGGAGGACGTTCAGGAAAAAATACTGCGTTTCGCAAGAGCAGCGGTTGCGGCAGCTACAATGAGAGGAAAATCATATTTGCAGATAGGCAGTATTACAATGGGTATCGGCGGTTCTATAATAAGCCCCGAATTTATTGAAGAATATCTCGGTATGCGTGTTGAATCCGTTGACGAAGTGGAAATCATCAGACGTATGACAGAGGGCATATACGATAAAGAAGAATATGAAAAAGCACTTGCGTGGACAAAGAAAAATTGTCCCGAAGGCTTCGACAAAAACCCCGAATTTATTCGCGAATCCGATGAGAAAAAAGAAGAATCATGGGAATTTGTCGTAAAGATGATGTGTATTATAAAAGACCTCTACAACGGCAATAAAAATTTACCTGCCGGAAACGAAGAGGAAATGGTTGGTCACAACGCAATCTGCGGCGGTTTCCAGGGGCAGCGCCAGTGGACGGACTTCTATCCGAACTGCGATTTCCCCGAATCCATGCTTAACTCGTCATTCGACTGGAACGGTGCAAGAGAACCTTACGTTCTCGCAACGGAAAATGATGTACTTAACGGAATCGGTATGCTGTTCGGCAAACTGCTCACAGGCAGAGCGCAGATATTCGCCGATGTAAGAACATATTGGAGTCCCGAAGCCGTTAAAAAAGCTACAGGCTACGAACTTGAGGGCAAGGCAAAGGAAGCGGGCGGATTTATTCACCTTATCAACTCCGGTGCGGCTTGCATAGACGCTTGCGGCGAAGTTAAAGACGAAAACGGCAACGGCGTAATCAAACCGTTCTGGGAAATGACGGAAAACGATATGCAGGCTTGCCTCAAGGCTACTACATGGAATGCGGCAGATAAAGGATATTTCAGAGGCGGCGGTTTCTCTTCAAGATTCCTTACAAGAAGCGAAATGCCGGCAACAATGGTTCGTCTGAATCTCATAAAAGGTCTCGGACCTGTTATACAGATTGCGGAAGGATATACAATCAATCTTCCGGACGAAGTTTCCGATACACTCTGGAAACGCACCGACTACACATGGCCGTGTACATGGTTCGCTCCGAGAACAACGGGCGAGGGCGCATTCAAGACAGCATACGATGTCATGAACAACTGGGGTGCAAACCACGGCGCAATAAGCTACGGTCATATAGGCGCAGACCTTATTACGCTTTGCTCAATCCTCAGAATCCCCGTATGTATGCATAACGTACCCGAGGATAAGATATTCAGACCGTCTTCATGGAATGCATTCGGCATGGATAAAGAAGGACAGGATTTCAGAGCCTGCAAGGCATATGGTCCGATGTATAAAAACGTAAGATAATATTTTACATAAAGCACAGCGGTTTGAAAAACAGCCGCTGTGTTTTTTATACTTATCGCACCTTTATGCATATAATGTGTATGTGAGGTGATGATATATGCGACTATACGGAAATTACAGACGCAGAAGCGGCATTTTTCTGTTCATTATTTTGCTGACTATCATAATGTCGGCATTTTTCATGCGTTCAATAAAAGTAATAAATTCAATAGCGAAGACAGTAGCTGTTCAAAAAACAACAGAAATTATGAACACGTGTGCATTGGAGCATATCGGCAAAGCCGGGGAAATCTATAATGCGATGCTGATTAAAGAAAAAAATTCGACAGGCACCGTTTCGTCCATAGACGCAGACGTTCAGAAACTGAATCTGCTTCAGACGGATATTGCCGAAATTATGACGAAAGAACTGAAAGCACAGCGAAAAATAAATTTCAGAGTTTCATTTATAAATTTGCTCGGATATAATGTAATATCAGACAGAGGGATAAAGATACCGATTGAATTTGCTCCGATAACAAGGGTTGAAACGAGCTTCAAAGAAAGCTTCATTTCCGCAGGAATAAATCAGACAATGCTGACGGTAAATCTTAAAATTTGCGCAAATATGAGAATAAGCGTTTTTCCCGGCGGAACGTCACAGAAAGTCATACATACAATTCCAATTGCCAAAATTGTCATTGTCGGAGATACGCCAAGCGGATTTTATCGCGGAGATTTGAAATAAAACAGATTTATACTATTGATTTTTGCGGCGAAATGTGATATACTATTATACAAAAATAAAAATTTTAATATAAGGAGCGAGATATTAACAATGGAATTTTGGTATATAGTACGTATGATAGCCGCAAGTCTATGCGGTTTTTTGATAGGTCTTGAACGCAAAAACCGTGCAAAAGAAGCAGGAATAAGAACACATTGTGTAGTTGCGTGTGCCGCAGCATTGATGATGATTATTTCAAAATACGGTTTTACGGATTTAACTGCGGGAACAAACGGTATGCGCGGTGCGGACGGTGCGAGAATTGCCGCACAGGTTGTCAGCGGAATAGGTTTTCTGGGCGCAGGTATGATATTCGTACATAAAAACACCGTTACGGGTTTGACAACGGCTGCCGGAATATGGGCGACGTCGGGTGTCGGCATGGCGATAGGCGCAGGCATGTATGTTGTTGGTGTTGCGGCAACAGCGATAATAATATTTGTACAAATACTGTTTCACCTTAATTTTAACTGGCTTAAAATGCCGAAATCACGCAAGCTGACAATAAAAAATGTCAAGTCCGAAAACTTCCAGGAAGAAATAACGGACCTTATGAAGCAAATCGGTGTTTCTGTTCACGAAGTATGCATTGAAAAAGAACATGAAAGCAAAAGCAGAAAATATACCTTTATACTTGAAATGCCCGGAAAAATAGGTGAAGAACAAATCATAAACATGATAGATTATGAATGTAAAATTTCATCAAACATTTAGCAGTATAATGTGAAAAATCACGTTAATCAATCTAAATAACACCGCACGGCGATGTACGGCAATAATTTCCTTATATCTTGCCCTGCACAGGAGATTTTACATTATATTATTTTATGCAGACGCAGAGTCGCAGAATGGAGATTAATATGAACTTTTTTGATAAATATGTTTCCAATACATTGGCAGGAAGCGGAAACCAGTGTTTTTTTATAAACGAAGATGACAAAAAGATAAACAAGGGAAGAGTTTATTATAAGGTGTTTTTCGGCGGTAAATTTAAATATTCGTTTTTGTTTTCAAATATCTTAGACAGTACATTTTCGGATGGAAGCAAAAGTCATAAAAATTTAATCTGCAATGATTGGTATATAACCGCATTGAACATTGGCGTATGTGCAAAAATCGAAAATCCGCAGCGGCTTTCTGCCGTAACTTTCGGCGGCAGTGCAACGAAGCACGTAATGCCCGGAGAATTTTTCTGTACAGATAAAATTGAAATTGAAGCGAAAAAGGGAGATTATATATGCCTTGAAATAAGCTTCAAAGGTAAAATGATTCCGTATCATGAAGAAATCATTATTCCTACATTTGTATTTGAAAACAACGAGTGGATTTCGTCGAAGTATATGCCCGTGCCGGGAATGGTGGGTTGCGCCAGAAATGCCAAACAAATAGGTTTTCTCGGTGATTCAATTACACAAGGAATAGGTACGGAGATGAATTCATACGAACATTGGAATGCAAAGCTTGCAGAGCTGCTCGGAGATAAGTTTGCATATTGGAATTTGGGACTCGGATTCGGCAGAGCGGACGATGCCGCAAGTGATGGTGCATGGCTCTATAAAGCAAAGCAAAACGATATTGTTTTCGTATGTTTCGGAGTAAATGATATTTTGCAGGGATATACGGCAAAACAGATAAAAGAAAATCTGAAAAAAATTACGTTGTTGCTGAAAAAACAAGGTATAAGAGTTCTGGTTCAAACAATACCTCCGTTCGATTACAACGATAAGCAAATTGATATTTGGAACAGTGTAAACCGTTTCATAAAAAATGAATTGTCACAATATGCCGATTGGATTTTTGATAATGTGCCGATACTAAGAAAAAATGCAGACGAATCGCATATGGCACAATTCGGAGGCCATCCCAATGCAGAAGGCTGCGAATCCTGGGCAAATGCACTGCATACATATATAAAAGAAGAATTATAAAAGAGGGTATGGAAAAATCTCCATACCCCCATTTTATACTTAAAATTATACAGTTGCTGTGTTGTTTCTCACATATGTCGGAACAACATCCGAAATTAAATCCTTTATTTGTTCAACATCATTGCTGTGAGCTGCTTCTTTGAGAACATCAAGCATTTCTTTGAGTTTTTCATACTCAATATCTATCGGCTGACCTATAAAAATCTTAGCATGTTCGGTATTTCTCAAACCTTCCTCATCCATAAGAAGCTCTTCATAAAGTTTTTCTCCCGGACGAAGTCCACATATCTCTATTTTTATATCTTTATCGGGAACCATACCCGAAAGCTTTATGATATTTCT
This sequence comes from uncultured Clostridia bacterium, assembly GCA_934792465.1. GTDB lineage: Bacteria > Bacillota > Clostridia > RUG12999 > RUG12999 > CAKVOK01. The sequence goes on from CAKVOK010000045.1 coordinate 28,635, forward strand.
TGCCAAGTCATAAATTTTAACCGGCTCACCCATATCCAACACAAATATTTCTCCGCCCTCGGCATAGCTTGCTGCCTGCAAAACCAGCTGTGCAGCCTCCGGTATTGTCATAAAAAATCTTGTTATCCGCTTGTCCGTAACGGTCACAGGTCCTCCTGATTCTATCTGTTTTTTAAACAGCGGTATTACACTGCCGTTCGAGCCGAGAACATTACCGAAACGCACTGCGACAAACGTCGTTTTACTTTTCTGCTGCATATATTGAATAATCATTTCGCATATGCGTTTTGTAGCACCCATTACATTGGTCGGATTAACAGCCTTGTCCGTAGATATAAGAACAAATTTACTCACGCCGAATTTATCCGCACACCGGGCAGTGTTGAGCGTTCCGAAAACATTGTTCTTTATAGCCTCCATGGGGCTGTCCTCCATAAGAGGTACATGCTTATGTGCAGCCGCATGAAATACTATATACGGTCTGTATTTATCAAATATATCGTCAAGTCTTTCAACGTCACGCACAGAAGCTATAATAACCTCCGGCTTGTTGTCCGGATATTTTCTGTTCAGCTCCATTTGTATGTCATATGCATTGTTTTCGTATATATCCATAATGACAAGCTGCGACGGATTGTAACGCATGATCTGGCGGCAGAGTTCCGAACCTATCGAACCGCCTCCGCCCGTAACCAATACCGTTTTATTTGTTATGTATCTTTCTATTTTTTCGTTATTAAGCTTTATCGGTTCACGTTCGAGCAAATCTTCTATCTGCACGTTTCTTATCTGTTTATGAAACCCCTCACCATAAACAATCTTATCCATTCCGGGAAGAATCTTCGTTTTTGCCTTTGTTTGATTGCACACCTCAAAAATTGCATTTACGTCCTTTGAAGAGGCGGACGGAATCGCTATAATTATCTCATCAACAGCGTATTCTGTGCAAATTTGCTTTATATCTCCGCGGTTTCCCAAAACCGCTTTGCCATCAATTTTCATTTTCTTCTTTGTGTAATCATCATCAACGAAACCTATTACATTATAATTTAATGCAATATTTTCACGTATATCCTTGAAAAGGCGGATTCCTCCGTTTCCCGCACCTACTATAAGCAGATTTTTTACGGAAGATGAATCGCAAAGTTCAGCTGAACGGTGTTCTCTGTACAGGCTGTAGGCTGCACGAATAAACATTCTTGAAGCTATTACTGCGAAAGATTCTGCAATAACCGCACATACCGGTATTCTGTCGTGAATAACGGTTACGGAAAATTCCGAAACTATTACGCTTATCGCCGATGCTGCTATACAGACAAAAATAACACGCAGATAATCTTTTGTACTGCCATATGTCCACATAACGTTGTATATGCCGAATATATACATAAGAGCTACGAAAATCACTCCTGTGGAAATCATCATAAATACAGATTCGAAGCCGAAAACGTAATGTATAATTCCCGTCAATTCCTCCGTTCCGGTAAAAACCAACTCGGCGGCAACTATGTACGCTATAACTACAAACAATAAATCAAACAGAAACAGATATCTGTTTCTGACAGCGTTTTTTCCATTACGTTCACCAAATGTATTCTTCAGAAACGAATTTAACATTTGTTATCAATCCCCTATCATTTAAACTATTTTAAACACTATCTATTATGATAACATATTTTTTTGGTTTTGTCAAGCGTCTATGCGCATTTTTGCAAATATTTCAATGCAATTTTCGGGTTGTTTATCAGAAAAATTCTTATCCTAAATATATATTTGGTAATTTTTGTTCATCTCGTTATAAGTCCAAAATATAAGTTGCGAAATTGTAACTTTTTTTAATAAATGTTATTGCTTTTTTAAATATATTATGCTATAATATAGAAAGTAAAATTTATCGACAACAGATAAAAGGAGAGAAATGCATGAGAAAATATGAAGATTTAAATTTGCTTCACGAAAACACATTGAAGCCGAGAGCGCACTACATACCGTATGATACGGCGGCAAAGGCTCTTGCCGGTGTTAAATCCGATTCGGAGTTTTATACATTATTAAACGGTGAATGGGATTTTAAATATTTTTCAAGAGATATTGACTGCCCCGATAAAATAGATAATTGGGATAAAACTCCCGTGCCGTCCTGCTGGCAGATGCACGGATACGAAAAACCGTATTATACCAACGTAAACTATCCGTATGCCGTAAA
>CAKVOK010000046.1 GCA_934792465.1 uncultured Clostridia bacterium
GTAATTGCGTTTGTATATTCGTTTATGATACCGACCGGGATATCCGGCGGTGTTGTATTTACGATTATCATTTTGAATGCCGTGCCGTCTTTGTTCAGCTATTTTGTACAGGCAAAATACAGAATATTAATGGAGGTTGACGGCAGAAAATACGTAATAAACAATTCGGAAACGCTGTTGCAGCTGGCGTCGAATATATTGAAAATACTTGTTTTGGTGCTGACGGACAGTCTTATACTTATTCAGCTTGTATACTGCGTTTTGGCACTTATACAGATGGGCTATCTGTATTTGTATGCGAAAAAGAGATATACGTGGCTTAATCTGAAAACAGAACCGGATTACAAAGCCATATCGCAGAAAAAATCTGTGTTGATTCATCAAATATCGGCGATGGTATTTAATAACACGGATATTATTCTGCTTTCGGTATTGAGCGGATTTAAGGTTGTCAGCGTATATACGATTTACAATATATTTTTCTCGCAAATACAGGCATTTATAACAAATATAATATCGGGATTCAGCTTTGCGCTCGGGCAAACATTTCATGCGGACAGAGAAAAATTTGATAAGCTTTATAATATGTACGAAACGTTTTATATTATGGCAACATTTATAATTTATACGCTTATGGCGGTGTTTTTGCTGCCGCTGATACAGATATATACGGGCGGAATAAACGATGCCGATTATACAAACGTACCTTTGGTATTTTTGTTTGCGGTTATGAATCTGCTGTCGAACGGCAAGCTTCCGTCGAACCATGTACTTGAATATTCGGGAAAATTTCGGGAAACACGTTCTCATGCCATAATCGAAATGATGATAAATATTGCAGTTTCTGTATTCGCAATTGTGAAATGGGGCATATGCGGTGCAATAATCGGAACGATTACGGCACTGGCATACAGAGGTACTATGATGATTTATTATGCCAACAGGAAAGTTTTGGAAAGAAGCGTATGGAAAACATATAAACTGTGGATAATTGACAGTGCGGCGTTTGCACTTGTAATGGCTGTGTTTTTCGTAGACAGCTTCAGCGGTCTTTCGTTCGGCAAACTTTTGCTGAAAGGCATGATTCATTCGGTTTGGATAGCCGGGTTGTATGTTGCGGTCAATTTCGTATTTCAAATAAGTGCGTTCAAAACGGCGGTTGATATATTCAGAAAGAGGGAAGTTGTATGAGTGTTCCGAAAAAAATACACTATTGCTGGTTCGGACGAGGTAAGCTTCCGAGGCTTGCCGAAAAATGCATCAAAAGCTGGGAAAAATATTGCCCGGGCTTTGAAATAATCTGCTGGAACGAGGATAATTTCGACTTAAATCAAAACAGATACGTCAGAGAAGCGTATGAAGCGGGAAAGTGGGCATTTGTAAGCGATTATGTGCGTTTAAAGGTAATATATGAATACGGCGGAATATACCTCGATACCGATGTGGAATTGATTAAATCTCTTGAACCTCTGCTCGGAGGAAAAGGATATATGGGGTTTGATGAAAAAGGAATTGTTGCTACAGGTCTTGGATTTGCCGCAGAACCGGGCAGCGAAATAATTGCTGAGATGCTGAAAGAATACGATAATATACCGTTTGTTCTGCCGGATGGCACATATGATATGACTCCGTGTCCGGACAGAAATACAGATGCGCTGAAAAGGCTCGGCATGGATATTAAAAATACTAAACAGACGTTTATGGGCATGAGGTTTTTACCTCGTGAATATCTCTGCCCGATGGATTATTATACCGGGAAAATCGAGAAAACAAAAAATACATATTCGATACATCATTACTGCGCCTCGTGGACTTCGGCGGTAACGAAAAGAACCACACGCATAAAAAGAATAATCGGGGTAAAGATGTACGATAAGCTGTATGGGAAGTTTTTGCATAAATTTAAATGGCTGGAGTGGTGACAGTGCCGGAAAAGACGATAAAAAACATATATAATAAAATATCGGCGCAGGGGAAGATATGCTTTTTGTCCGCTGTGATTATGGGACTTGCGGCGCACCTTTATAAAATGACGGGCTGGCTTCCGAATTGGGATTCGCTCGTGTTCAGATATGACGCACAAAATATGATTCCTCTCGGCAGATGGTTTTTGCCCGTTGTGTGCGGCATAAGCTCGTTTTATGATTTGCCGTGGCTGAACGGTATGCTTGCCGTTGTTTATCACGCCTTGGGAGCGGTGTGTATATGCAGAATATTCGATGTCAGAAAAAGCGTGACGGCGGCATTAATCGGAGCGGTTGTCAGCACATTCCCGGTGGTCACGTCCGTTATGATGTACAATTATGTTGCGGACGGATATGCACTTTCGTTTTTGCTCGCCTGTGCGACGGTTGTGTTTTTGACAAAGGACAAGCCGAATTATGTGATTGCGGCGATTATGATAACGCTTTCGGCAGGAATTTATCAGGCGTATATTTCAGTTACGGTTATGTTGATTTTAATGTATCTGATTGATAAAATTATATTCGGAAACGCAGATGCAAAAAGTCTGATGAAAAAGATTGCAAAATTTTTGATTACCGGAATTGCGGGCATGATATTGTATTATATTGCGGAAAAAATCATGCTGCGTATAACGGGACGAAATGCGCTGGAGTACCAGGGATTCAGTTCTGCATTGTCGCTTTCGGATATAAGCATACAAAGGTCGCTGTACATATGCACACATATGTTTTTCGGATATTTCTTTGATTTTTCCAAGGAAATGAATATGTTTGCAATATTAAACTGTATTATATTTGCGGTAATGCTTCTCCTGTATGTTGTTGCCGGTGTAAAAGGAAAATCTGTCTTTAAGATAAGTAAACTGCTGCTTTTGGCAGTCTGTATACTTTTAATCCCGATAGGTGCGGACATACTTGCTTTTGTGAACAGCAGCATAGACTATCATAATCTTATGAAAATGGGTTATTGTGTGGTGTATTTGTTCTTTATAATATTGTACGAAAGAATGGATTTTGCAAATCCAAAAGCGTGCAGTGCAAAGGCATGGGTTATACTTATACTTGCCTGCGGATTGGTATACAATCAGATAATAATTGCAAATGTGAGTTATCATAAACTGCAAATGGCATATGAAAAATCCTACGGTACACTTGTTCGCATAGCCGACAGGATAGAGCAGACGAAAAATGCGGAAAAGTGCCGGGATATACTTGTTGTCGGCGCATTAAGCGGCAGTGAACCGTACAGTGCGGAGCTTCCGCCGGATATGACGGGAACCACGGACGGATATATACTGAGGGCAGACAACGAAGTTGTGGGACAGAGCGTTCTGTGCAGTGCCCTGAACGATTACTGCGGTAAGGAATACAGCTTTGTTTTCGGCGAGAGAAAACAGAAATTGCTGAAAAACAGCGCAGTTGAGGAAATGGATTACTGGCCGAAGAAAAATTCCGTGGCGGTTGTGGATAATGTGATTGTTATAAAACTCGGAGCGGAGAGTGAATAAGCTATGATTTATTTTTGTGCGGACGATTACGGGATAACGCTGCCTGTCTGCAAACGTATCAATGAATGTGTGGCAGAAGGCGCATTAAACAGGATAAGCATAGTGCCGAATACGGAATTGGCGGATATAAAAAAGCTTGTTCCGAAAGGTTCTGAGTCGGTGGGTATACATGTTAATTTGGTTGAGGGCAAGGCTGTGTCACCGCCGCAGGAAATACCGCTGCTTGCGGACAGCTGCGGATATTTCAAAAATTCGTTTGCCGGATTGTTTTTGCTTTCGATTTCTAAAAAACGCAGAGAATTTAAAAAACAGGTTTATTGCGAAATAAGAAACCAAATTTTGCGTTGGCAGGATATAATGGGGGAGGATTTTCCCATTGAAATAGACAGCCACCAGCATACGCATATGATACCGGCGATTTTCGGAACACTCATGAATGTTATTAAAGATGAACATATAAACGTGAGGTATATGCGTATTCCGTCAGAGCCGATTTCGCCGTATGTTAAATCACCGTCCTTGTATTTCACATATAAGCCGATAAATATTGTAAAGCAGTGGATTTTAAAAATATTCGGAGCCGTAAATAAAAAGAAGTTTAGAAAGTCCGGTATTAAGTCGGCACTTTTTATGGGGGTTCTCTTTTCGGGCAATATGGACGAAAAGCGGGTTTCGGCGGTTTTGAAAAAATATATTGAGCTTTCGCTGAAAAAGAACTGTGATATAGAAGTTCTTTTTCACCCCGGATATATAGAACCGGGTGAGGAAGTTCCGGACAAGGATAAAAAAGGATTTGTTGAATTTTATCTTTCCGAGGGGCGGAAAACGGAATTTAACACTTTAAAAAATATAAAAATCAAGTAATATACTTGGAAAAGGGAGTAAGAGCCATGGCATATATTGAACAGGAAATGGTTGATGAAAGAACAAGAGCCAGGCTGGAAAACATTCTGGAAGGTTCATATAAATCCTATTGGAAGAAAAAAAGGCTGTTCGACATATTTTTTGCAACGCTTATTCTGTTGTTTTTTATTCCGCTGATGATAGTCATAGCGATTGTCATTTATATTGATGACCCAAGTGCAAGCCCGATATATAAACAAGTCAGAGTGGGTCGGCACGAAAAAACTTTTAATATGTATAAGTTCAGAACAATGCGTGCCGGTTCGGATAAAGAGATAAACGAGCTGACGGATAAAAACGAGATGAACGGACCTGTTTTCAAGATGAAAGAAGACCCAAGGATAACAAGAGTGGGGCGCTTCCTGAGAAAGGTTTCGCTCGATGAATTAATGCAGTTTTTTAACGTTTTAAAAGGCGACATGACGCTTGTAGGACCTCGGCCGGCACTGCCGAGAGAGGTTGAGTTTTATACCGATTATCAGAAACTTAGATTGATTGTTACCCCGGGGATAACGTGCACATGGCAGATTCATAAAAACAGAAATGATGTACCGTTTGAGGAATGGGTAGAAATGGATTTGGATTATATACAGCACAGAACATTTATGAATGATATAAAAATAATGCTGAAAACGCCGCTTGTTATGATTTCGGCGACAGGCAGATAATAATAGGATTGGAAGAATGAAAATGAAAGTAGCGATGGTTGGTCATAAAGTTGTTCCGTCAAGGCGGGGCGGCATAGAAAATGTGCTTACGACGTTATGTCCGCTTTTGGTTAAACTCGGTATTGATGTGACTTGCTATAACCGCTCGTCCGATAAAGTGGAAAGCGAATATGTCGGAACGGTAGAAAATAAAAAATATAAAGGTGTAACGCTGAAAAAAGCACCGACCGTGAATGCAAGAGGTGCGGCGGCGATGCTGGCCTCGTATACAGCGGCTATGCGTTCGGCATTCGGCAGATACGATATTGTGCATTTCCATGCCGAAGGACCTTGTGCGGCAATGTGGATTCCGAAGCTTTTCGGCAAGAAATGTGTTGCCACGGTACACGGACTGGATTGGCAAAGAGAAAAATGGGGAAGAGGATTCGCTTCCAAATATATAAAATCGGGAGAAAAAACTCTTGCAAAGTATGCCGACGAAATTATTGTACTGAGCGAAAGCGCATACGGCTATTTCAAGGATACATATAATCGTGAAACAAAGATAATTCCGAACGGAATAGAAAAACCGAATAAAAGACCGGCTGATGAAATAACACGCCGATACGGACTTCGCAAAGACGAATATATCTGCATTATCTCAAGGCTCACTGCGGAAAAAGGCGTGCATTACCTCATAGACGCTTACAATAAGATTGATACGGATAAAAAGCTCGTTATCGCAGGAGATACAAGCGATACGGACGATTATGTTGCAATGATTAAGAAAAAAGCGGAAAACAATCCGAATATTCTGTTTACGGGATTTATATCGGGCAGTGTTCTTGAGGAAATGTACAGTAATGCGTATGCTGTCTGCCTGCCGTCGGATATCGAGGGAATGTCGCTCAGTCTGCTTGAAGCGCTTGCATACAACAATGCGCTCATATGCTCGGATATACCGGAAAATACTGCGGTTGCGGAGGATAAAGCGATATATTTCAAAAAAAGCGATGTTGACGATTTGGCATTAAAGCTTGAAAGAGTGTGCAATGATATTTCTGTTGTAAACGAATTAAGAAAAAACGCAGCCGAATTTATACTTGCAAAATATAACTGGAACGATGTGGCGGAGGCTACTTGCAATATATATAAAAGTATTTTGACGGACAAAAGAAAGGAAGTGTAATGATATGGAAAATTATGTTTCGGGAGAATACAAAGAGCAGGAACAGCACATAAAAGAATATTTGAAAACCGTTGTAGCGGAAGATGTATATGATAAGTGGATTGAAAACCTTGTTTTCGAATATATCGGTAACGATAAGATTATTGCTGGATATTACGGGGACGAATCACTGGCGGAATTTAAAAAGAATTACAAAGAATATGTTTGGGTGAATATCTGCTCGGTCATCGGGTATGTTAAAAAATTTGAGATTTACGACAGGCGCAGCAAGCTTTCCAAGCTGCATAATATAAAGTCGAAAAAATGGTTCAAGGCGGCAAAGCTGTTTTGCATCAGTTTGATTTTCGCAGCAGTTGCATTGTCGTTAGCCGTTGTGGCGGGAAATTATATCGGAAACAGAAATTTCAAGGAAACATTTTACAGCGTCAGCAGTCTGAAAGCCGATAACGAGATTCGCATCATACAAATTTCGGATTTGCACAACTGCAAATACGGCAGAGATAATGTTAAACTTACGTCACGGATTAAGATGCTGAACCCCGATTTGATATTGCTTACGGGCGACTGCATAAATTCCTCCGATGCTTCGACGGACAACGTTACGGAGCTGTGCAAGACGCTGGTAAAATCGGCACCGACATATTATATATACGGTAATAACGAGGTCAAAAAGTATTACGATACGTCTTTGAGCAAGGGTGAGTTGGATAAAAAATACGGGTTTAACGATGAAAACAGAAATCCGAAAAAGCTTTTGGCGGAAAAAGATGATTTTGAGAAAAAGCTTGAAAAAGCAGGCGTAAAGGTTTTAAAAAACGAATTTGATACCATAGTTATCGGTTCGACGGAGGTGGACGTTTACGGCGTGCTTACTTCCAATCCGTCTGCGTTCTGGCCTTATGCAGGCGAAAGCTTCGGCGAATATATTTATAACAATTTGAATAATCTGAAAATTACGGCAATACACGAACCGTTTATTTTTGAAAAATTCAAACACGAATCATGGGGTGATTTGATGGTATGCGGGCATACCCACGGCGGTGTTGTACGGCTGCCGATATTCGGACCGCTCTATACGCATGAGGGCGGATTGCTGCCGGAGAAAAACGGTGATTATGTATACGGCAGATACGAGGTTGAAGGAAGTCCTTTGATAATAAGCTCCGGTCTGGAAAACCGCAATATTTTCAGAATTAACAATCGGCCGGAGTTGGTTATAATTGATGTAAATAAATTTTAACGCAGACGGAGGAGAAAAATATGTATGTTTCATTATTAAAAAAATTGCCGGTTGCGGTTGCTGCGATAATGCTGATTATCGGAATCATAACCGTATACTTCCGTTCAAAAAACGTTACGCGCAGCGAGTTTATAAGAATTTTCAAAAATGCGAAATATATTCAGGCATGGGTATTGGTAACGGTATTTGTATTAACGAGTGTGTTTGGTATATTCAATTACCTTAATTCCAAAAAATCCGTGTATGCGGTTATTACGCTGAACTATTCGGAAGCGTCGCAGGCACAGAATTCCAACGGCACACGGTATAATATGGCAGAGATAACCTGTGATGAAGTGCTTAAAAGAGCAATAAAAAAAGGTGCGCTTGAAAAGGTTTCGGCAAAAGATTTGAAAAAATGTCTTTCTGTCAGTCCGTATGTACAGGGCGATGTGAAGGACGAAACGAATTACCATATATCAACGGAATTTATTGTTACGTATTGTGCCAATAAGGATACACAGCATCTGAATTCGGAAAATGTTATTAAACTTATTGTAAGCGCATACAAGGATTATTATATAGAAAAATATACAGATAATTTTAAAATTGATACAGCGCAGGAAAAGCCGGATTACAGCACAATGGAGTACATGGATATTGTACTGTATTTTGACAAAGAAGCATCTTCCGTATTAAATTATCTTTACGCTATGGCAGGAAAAAGTCAAGGTTTTGTTACAGATAACAATACAACATTCAATTCAATAGCCGGCAAGGTTTTTCAGTTTAAAGAAACACAGATTGACGAAAATCTGAAATCACTGATATTGCAATACGGTATAGCGAGAGATAAATCGGGATATATAGACAGGCTCTCGTATCAGAATAAAAACACGGATTTCGACAGACAAAAGAATGCAGCTTCTTTCAGTCTTTGCAACAGCGCAATAGGTATGTATTCCGCAGAAATGACAAGAGTTGTTCTCGTACCTACATGGGACACAAGCGGAAAATATTATATGGGACGAACAAAGGTCGGCATAGACGAATTGTCGGTTAAGGCTACGGATTTCAGCAACAGGGTGGCGTCCAATGAAAAAGAGATTATGGACAACGACTTGATTATCAATAAGATGCAGGCATCGTCGGTAGATTCTGCGGTTAATGCGGAAGCGGATTCGCTGATAGCTTCTATAGATGAAAGTATAAAGCTCTTTGCGGACGAAGCCATTGCGGCAGGCAGAGAATATTCCAATTACAGAATGAATCAGTGTATCGCTTTAAGCATCGCAGGAACTTCGTTTTTCGGAGGACTTAAAAGCGTAGCTGTGTTTGCGCTGTTCGCATATATAGCCGTAATTCTTTATGCGATATCGAAAGAATTTCCGGAACGGGAATAAAACGCATAGGAGGAGATTAAAATGAGAAATTTTAAAATATTAAGATATATCAGAAAACTATTGCCGATTATATGCGTTTTTTGTATTCTCGCAACATGCGGGATTCATTACAGGCTTAAATCGTCCAATATGTATGTTGCCTCCGAGGTAATTCATTATAATGATACTTTGGCTGAAGAGGGGAAAGCACCTACGGGTGATAAGCTGGACGTTAATGAAATTAAGGCTTCGTCGGTTATGTCCAAGGTCGTAGAGCGTATGGGTCTGACGGGGATTTATTCGGTTGACAGCCTTATTTCAAGGATTGATATAACGCCGATTCCCGACCAGGATAAGCTTGCGCAGAAAGAAGCAAGGCTGAAAGAAGGCGAAGAATACGTTTACGAACCGAGTACCTATATTGTTTCGTTTAAGGCGACCAGCAGAGAGGGTACGGAATTTGCAAGAACCATTCTCGATGAAACTCTCGATGTTTACTTTTCGGAATACAGCCAAAAATATGTAAACGTAGCACCGGCAGACAATACAATTGAAAATCTTGAAAGCGGCAATTATGACTATATAGAAATGATGGAGCTGATAGACAGCGACATAGATGATACTTTGCAGACGCTTTATCAGCGTATGGAGAAAAATCCGTATTACCATGCGACGGGAACAGGAACGTCGTTCAACGATTTGGCGGATGATTTTAACTATATACGTTCGGTTAAGGTATCTTCGCTGTTTTCCAAGATATATAAATATCAGATTACAAAAAATAAATCGGTTTTGCTTGCGGATTATACGACAAGAATAGATAATAACAATATATCGAATACGAAAGAAGAAAGCATAGTAACAGATCTTGTTTCCGTAATAGATAAGTATGTAACCAAAATGAGAGAATCCGGAAATACAAATATTACGTATGAGTATATCCTTGACGATGTTCATGAGAAAGACCTTGTCGATTCAAAAGGAAATCCCGTTCAGGCAGGAGATCAGACCGTTACGTATGACGAGCTGATATACAGCTGGAGAGATCACAACGAAACAAAAGATTATGCGCTTATAGATTCCGCATATTGCCGTTATATTCTTGATACGTTCGGCAGCTGCACGGGTGCGTGCGGAACGGGTGAATGTGTTTTGTCGGGAAAGACGTGTACGGCACTCGGAAATGCATACTATGACCAAATCGAAAAAGAGGTTAATGAGGAAATTCAATCTCTTGTCCGGGATTTGACAAAGCTTTATAATACTACAAAAGAAACAAATGACGAATACAACGAATATCTCGGTGCAAGCTATATTTCCGTTTTGTCCTCGTCTTCGGTCAAGGAAAGCATAAATGTAAATCTTTATACGTTGATTGCATTTTTCTTCCTGATAATTTTATGCTGCGGCGGTGCGATTGTCCTCGGTAGAGTAGCGGATATTATTAATTATTTCTTCTATACGGATCATATAACGGGATTAAACAACCGCGGATATTTTGACAGGTATTTGAAATCCATGGATAAGAAATTGCTTGATGACGATGTTGTATGCTGTACGGTGGATATTGCGAATCTGTCTGCGATAAACAGCGAATACACACGTCAGACCGGTGATGAAATTATCAAAATGTTTACACGATTCCTGAAAGAAACGTTCGGGAAATCGGAAGCGGAATTTATCTACAACGGAAACGGAAGCTTCATAATCCTTGTGGAAAATTCGGATTATATCACTGTCGAAGATATAATGAATCTCTTTAAACTCAGATTGGAAGAAAGAGAAGAAAATGCAAATGTTAAGATAGAATATAAGATTGGTATTTCGGAAACACGCAAGGGAAATCAGACGGCAAGAAAGCTTCTTTCGGAAGCGATACGAAACAAAAAACCGTATGTGTCGGAAATAAAGGAATAACGGAGAAAGGGGGCAAATGCATATGGAAAACAAAACGCTTGAATATGCGAAAAGAATTTATTTTGTTGCGGTAGCGGTATTAATGTATTATTTTCTTACAGAGGTTATAGACCTTGGGCTGTATATTACATACCGTCATGCATTTGCTCTCGTTCTTGCGGCGTCCGGCGTATTATGCTTTCTTTATAAACCGAATATTGCAAGAGGTGTTACCGCAGCAAAATCGGCACTTGTATACAGCGCACCGCTCCTTGTTACATTTACGGTATCAATGTTCATATGGTTTGTGAAGCAGGTTAATGTAAGTGTTATTTCAAGAGGATTGTCTGCCGTGTTCATATATACGAATATGCTTTCGTTTGCATTGGCGGCGGCTGCATTTTTGTATATATTCGGCGAAAAGGGTATATGGTACAACCTTATTGCCATACTTACGGCAAATATATTGATGATTATTACCATTATGGCGAAGTACGGAATAGGAAACTATTTTTCGGAACTGATAACGCTTATCAAAACGTTTGCGGCGGAAACAGGCGATATAATAGTTCGGGCGGAAATACACGAACTTGCATTTTGCCTCGGTGCATATTTGATTTATATGATATTAAAACCGAAAAAGAATATTGCATTCGTGATATTGCTTGCACTTACATTGTTTTGCTTTATTTCGGCATTTAAGCGAATAGGTATGGTAGCCATAGTGATTGCACTGTTTTTCGGTGTGATGCTCAAATTTATATCAAAATACAGCAAAAAAGCGGCGATGAATCTTGCAATGTTTTTTACTGTGCTTATTATTTTATTGCTTATCGGTTATATTGCGCTTATAAAAATGAATGCCTTTGAGCTTTTGGAGCAAATCGGAATTGATACAAGCGGGCGTGCAAATATATATAGTGCAGTGAGTAAGTATTATGATTTTTCGCCGGGATTTCTCGGTAACGGAATCGGATTTCTGACATATCAGCTCAACTCCAATATACATATCGGAGTTGCATCGGTACACAATGACTTTTTGCAGTATTTTATAGACCTTGGTTTTTGGGGATATATTATGTGGCTTGTTTCGATGACGCTTCTCAGAGTTAGGTATTTCGGAGCAAACGGAAATGTTGAAAGTGCGATTGTGACGTTTGCGTTGCTTGTTTATTTGATTGTGGTGTCATTGACGGATAATACAATGAACTATCCGCTGCTGACAGCCGTACTGGCAATCCTGATGTCGGGCTGCGGATTTGATAAACAGGTACGTACCGCAGAAACAAAAATGTTCGGATATGTTTCCGAACCGAATAAGTATAAGGGTGGTAATTCGCTTTTATGAAAATTTTGATGGTAAATAAATTTCTTTATCCCAGGGGCGGATCGGAAAGCTATATGCTGAAACTGGGCGAATGTTTGGAAAAAACGGGACATACGGTGGAATACTTCGGTATGTACGATGAGCAAAACACAGTCGGGAATTCGGCGGGTATGTATACGCAAAATATGGATTTTCATTCAAAGGCATTGGCTCGCCTGCTGTATCCTTTTAAGATAATTTATTCTTCGGAAGCATATAAAAAAATAACCTGTGTGCTTGAAAGCTTTAAGCCGGATATTGTGCATATGAACAATATAAATTTTCAGCTTACGCCGTCTATAATATATGCGGTGAAAAAGAAGAAAATACCGCTTGTCTGGACTGTGCATGATTATCAGATGATATGCCCGAATCATTTGATGTATAATTTTGCGGAGCAAACCACATGTACAAGATGTGTAAAAGGCAGTAAGTTGAATTGCTTCAAATACGGCTGCATTCACGGGTCAAGGGTGAAAAGCCTGATAGGCGTACTCGAAGCATGGCTGTATAAATATCTGAAAACGTACAGACTTGTGGATTTGTTTATATGTCCGAGCCGTTTTCTCGAAAGAAAATTATCGGAAGCGGATAAATTGTACAGCGGAAAAACTTATATGATACATAATTTCATAAACAAACCGAAAATAAAAGAAAACGGCGGCGAGAAAGAGCCGTATATCGTGTTTGTCGGCAGGCTGTCCAAAGAAAAAGGCGTTGAACTTTTGGCAAAATCGGCGGAGCTGCTGCCCGAATACAAATTCGTTGTTGCAGGGAGCGGACCTGATGAGGATATTTTGAAAAACAAAAAAAACATTTGTCGGACGGGATTTTTAAGCGGCAAAGAACTGACGGATATAATATCCGGCGCAAAGGCGTTGATAGCACCGTCAATATGCTTTGAAAATTGCCCGTTGTCAATTCTCGAAGCACATTCCATGGGTGTTCCGGTAATAACGATGAACAGCGGCGGAATGGCAGAGCTTGCGGAGGACGGGGTGACAGGTGCGCTTGCACAAAAACCCGAACCGGAGTATGTGGCAAAAGCCGTCAGAAAAATATTGTGTAACGAAGAAAAGTATCGGCAGATAAAAGAAAATTGCGTGAAACACAGTGCGGAGATACTTGATGTTGAAGATTATTGCAAAATTTTAGTTGATAAATATATTGAACTGATTCGGTAATATGCCGTGCAGTACGGCGGAATGGAGAATATCATGACAGAATGTCCGAAAGTGAGCGTTATCGTTCCGGTATATAAAACAGAAAAATATCTTAGAAGATGTATTGATTCTTTAAGAAAACAAACATTAAAAGAAATTGAAATAATCCTTGTTGACGATGGTTCGCCGGACGGCTGTCCGAAGCTTTGTGACGAATATGCGAAAGAGGACGGCAGAATAAGGGTAATACATAAGAAAAACGGCGGACTCGGATTTGCCAGAAATTCGGGACTGGAAGCCGCATTGGGAGAATATGTCGGATTTGTGGATTCGGACGATTATGTTGACGAAGATATGTTTGAAAAGCTTTATACAGCGGCACAGAAAGAAAATGTGCAGCTTGTCTTGTCGAGCATACGCTTTGTCGGCGGCAATGTTTTCGGCAAAGATGATAAACGTACAGATGTCGTTTATTTTAAAGAAGATACACTTTTTGAAACAAAAAGCGATATCGAAAATCTTCTGCTCGGAATTGCGGGGGCATTGCCGGAGGAAGCGAACGACAGCCGATACGGTATGAGTGTTTGTAAGAATATATATAAACGAGAGATTATAGAAAGCAATAATATAAGGTTTTTGTCCGAGCGCGACATACTTTCCGAGGACGCATTGTTTATGTTGGATTTCACGAAACATACAAAACGGGCGGCAGGCATCACAGGGGTATATTACAATTATTGCAGAAACGGCGATTCGCTTTCAAAATCATATAATCCGAGCAGACTGCATAAAAGTGCGGTTTTTGTTAAAGAGATTGAAAAAAGAATCATGAATGATATTCCGAAAGATATATACAAAATATACCTTGACAGGCTTGCACAGGCATTAGGCAGGGTGTTGTGTTCGCAGGAAATTATGTATGCTTCGGAGAACAAAACAGATTATTTCGCTTTGAGAAAGAAATTAAAGGAAATATGTACAACAAAAGAAATTTCGGAGGCGCTGAAACATTATCCATGGTATAGGTTGCCGCCGAAACAGGCAGTCTTTGCATTTTCGATGAAATACAGACTGTATTTTCTGCAAAAAATACTTGTATATGCACGCAGTCGTTAAAAAGGAGAATGAAAATGATTTTTTCGGTTATTGTTCCGATATATAAAGTGGAAAAATATCTTGCACGCTGCATAGAAAGCGTGTTGAATCAATCGTTTGCGGATTTTGAACTGATACTTGTGGACGACGGTTCACCGGACAATTGCCCGAAGATTTGCGACGAATATGCGGAAAAAGACGGCAGAATAAAGGTAATACATAAAGAAAACGGCGGACTTGTAAGCGCACGCAAGGCAGGTATAAAAATTGCGAAAGGTGAATATGTGTTCAATCTGGACGGAGATGACGCATTGGCGGACGGCGCATTGGAGAACGCACGGGAAATTATTTCAAAGACGAATGCAGATATGATAACATTTTCATATATGGAATACAAAAACGGTGTTGCAGACGAGAAAAAAGACGATTTGGCAGACGAGGGATTGTACGAAAAAGACGGTATAGCAGAAAAAATTCTTCCGAAAATTCTTGCGGACGAAAATATGCTGCATATGTTTTATTTTATATGGGGGAAAGCAATCAAGAGAAGTCTTGTAACGAAACATCAGCTGAATGTAGGTGCAGGTATTTCGCTCGGTGAGGATTTGTGCTGTGCAGCACCGTGTTATATGCAGGCAGAGAGAGTATATGTAAGCAGAAAAACGGCATATTTGTATACGATACGAGATGACTCGATTTCCACAAGCTTTGATACAAAGCAGATTGTGCAGATTGCGGACGTTGTTTGCACACTCCGGAAACTTGAAGCCGAAAAACCGAAAGATTTTGAAAGTCAGCTTTCGAGATATTCGTGTTTTATGTGCTTTGCGATACTTGCTGCGGCGGCCGAGGGCGGATATTTTGCCGAATTAAAGGAAATCAAAAAACTTATAACGGAGCTGCACGGAGAAGAAATATCAAAAGCGGAATTTAAAAATATAACGCTTAAAAGCCGTGTGGCTGTGAATTTGATAAAAAAATGCCGCATATACACAGCATTTTATTTTCTTTATCTGTGCAAGTGTATAAAAGGTATTATGGGAAAGAACAGGTGAGTGCAATTGGGAAACATACCGAAAATATCAGTTATAATGAGCGTATATAACGGCGAAAAATATTTGGCGGAAGCGATTGAAAGCGTTCGCAGCCAGACGTTTAAGGATTGGGAACTGATAGCTGTAGACGACTGTTCCGCCGACAATACAAAAAAAATTCTCGATAAGTATTCCGAACTTGACAGCAGAATAAAAGTATACCCGAACGAGGTAAACATGAAATTGCCTTCATCGCTTAATAAAGCACTGGCATTGGCAAAGGGAAAATATATAGTGAGAATGGACGCAGACGATATATGCTTGGCAGACAGGTTTGAAAAGCAATATGAATTTATGGAGAGCAACCCGGAAGTGGATTTATCATCGTGCCGTTTTATGACTTTAAAGGGCGATACGGTTTCCTCCGGGGGCGGCGGAGGAAGATGCGATTCGGAGGCTGTTAAGGCTTTGCTGTTGTTTACCAATCCGATTTTGCATCCCGGCGTAATAGCAAAAAGCGATATAATGAAAAAAATGAAATATGATACGTCCCTGACTTGCACGGAGGATTTGGAGCTTTGGACAAGATATGCCGCCGAAAATTATAAAATGGAAATACAAGACGAATATCTTATGTTGTATAGGATTCATGACAAGCAGATTACGGGAACAACGCTTGAACGTCAGCACGGAGAGGTTACGGCGATACAGAGAAAGTATTATTCGATACTTCTTGAAGCTATGAGCGAGGAAGAAGAACGGTTTTATATAAACGGTATTTATTTTAGGGAGAATATTGATATAAATAAATTTTGCGGGTTTTACCGCAAAATAAAGTCTGTCAATAAAAGAACAAAGTCGTTTGACGGGGAGGCGCTTGCTTATGCGGCATTTGAAATACTTGCCGAATACAAAAGGTGCGGTATATCAAAAAAAGAGCTTGTCCGCGGCATGATGTGTTTCGGAATACCGTTTTTGATAAAAGAATTTACACGAAAAAAGAAGCAGGCATATAAAGACGGGAGCAAATGTATAAAGGCGGCGGAAAAAATCGGTCTGAAACATTCAAACGAAAATGTTGAGTTTCCTGTTTTTGCTAAATCACGGTAAGGAGTTGATTATATGAACATATTTGAGAATCCGTATTTGATTATATTGATGATGGGACTGTGCCTTATATTACTGGCTGCTGTAGGTGCATATTTTGCGATACAGGGGATAAGAGCCGCAAAAGGAACGGAGGTATCCGCCTTTTCAAATATAAATAAGCTTGAAAGTGCTTTCGGAAAAATAGGTAGGCTGAGCCGTGAACGCAGTGTGGTTTATGCCAGCATATCGCTCGAAAATGCACGCAGATTATATTCCGAATCAAAGGCACGGCGTATATTTTCGGAAATAAAACCAATTCTTTTGGAGCATTTTGTTGCGGGTGAGGACAGCGGAATTGCACTGCATGATCAAAAGAATTTTGTTGCCCTAAACAATTGGGATATGAAAACGACCGAGAGAAAGGTTGAGAAATGCAGAAATGAGATTAACCGCTGTTTGCAGAAATTCAATGCGCTGAACGTTGTTGATGTTAAGTTTGGTTCGTATTCCGCTGCTGCAACGCAGGTGTCGTTTGACGAAGCGATGAACAGGGCAAAACAGGCATGCACAATGGCAGAAACCGCTAAGATACCGTATGTGGAATGGAATAGCAGCGAGGGAAGAAGACTTGAAAAAAGAATTAAAATTGAGAATATTATAGAAAATGCAATTGATAATAACAGATTTTTCCTTGAATATCAGCCGGCGGTATATGCAAAAACAAAGAAAATTGCCGGGACAGAGGTTTTATCGCGTCTTAATACAAAGCAGGAAGGCGTGGTTGAACCGGAAGGCTTTTTGTCCGCACTTGATTCTGTGGGTATAAATGATAAATTCGATTATTATATATTTGAAAAAAATTGTAAATGGATATCGAATAATAAGGCGCAGAGAGAGCAATATGATTATACGATAAATTTTTCGAGAACGACCATTTGCGACCCTGATTTTGTAGCGAGAATTTCGGAAATTATAGAAAAATACAATCTGAAATATTCTACGCTTGCAATAGAGGTTCTCGAAGATAAGGAAATAGTCGGCGAAGCAAAGGAACGGCTTATAAAGAATCTTGCAGCTTTGAGAAAAAAAGGAATTGCCGTCTTGCTTGACGATTTTGGCAGCGGACACGCTTTGTTTGGCGATTTGCAGAGTTTTTCGGTAGATATAGTCAAAATTGATAAGGCAATTACAAAAAATACAAATACGGAAACAGGCTTGGTTATATTTAAAAACATTGTTAAGACGGCGAAAGATATAGGATTAAAGGTGGTCTGTGAGGGGATTGAAACTGCGGAACAGGAAAAGACGGCAATAGAAGCCGGCTGCGATATGCTCCAGGGATTTTATTACTACCACCCCATGTCGGTTACGGAACTTGAACGCCTGTTTGAACAGGAAAACAGTTGAATTTATACGAGGAAGTGAAAAGTATGCTATCTGTAATTATACCTGCATTTAACGAAGAAATGTTAATTGAAAAGGCATACGGTACAATATCGGAAATCTTAAATAAGGCAAGCATCGAACACGAATTTATTTTTGTTGATGACGGTTCAAAAGACGCAACGTATGAAAAGATTAAGCATTTGGCCGAAAGCGAGGAAGATGTGTACGGAATAAATTTTTCGAGAAATTTCGGAAAAGAATCCGCAATTTCCGCAGGACTTGCGAACGCAAGGGGAGATTGCGCTGTTGTGATAGACTGCGATTTGCAGCACCCTCCGGGAAAAATAGTTGAAATGTATTCCTTGTGGCAGCAGGGATATGAGATTGTGGAGGGAGTAAAAACGAGCAGAGGTGCCGAGAAAAAGATGCATGGGTTTGCGGCGAGAACATTTTATGCCATTCTCAGCTCGCTGGTGGGGTTTGATATGTCCAATGCATCGGACTTCAAGCTGCTTGACAGAAAAGTAATAGATATTTTGAATAAAATACCGGAACGAAAAGGATTTTTCCGTGCCATTTCATATTGGGTCGGGTTTAAAAAGGCTTCGGTTGAATTTGAAGTGAACGAACGCAGTGTCGGCATTTCGAAATGGAGTACGAAAAGTCTTATAAAGTATGCGATTTCAAATATTTCCGCATATTCGACGGCACCTATGCAGATAGTAACCGCACTTGGCGGAGTAATGTTTCTGATTGCGTGTATTTTCGGTGTATGGGCATTGATTGACAAGCTGTCCGGACGTGCACTTGAGGGTATTACAACGGTTATAATCATTACTGTTTTTATAGGAAGTATTATTATGATAAGTCTTGGTATTATCGGATACTACGTTGCCAGAATATACGAAGAGGTCAAGGGACGGCCGAAATATATTATTTCTTCGAGCTGCGGAAACAAGGTTAAGTGATACATTAAAAATTTTCTGCCCGAGTGTAATTTGCATTGACAGTTTTAAAATTATATTGTATAATATATTAGGCATACTAGTGTTACATGACATATTACGGAGGGTTATACTTGAAATATCTTTTTCCATTTTTCAAAAAATATAAAGCGGAATGTTTTTTTGCACCGCTTTTCAAAATGCTGGAAGCTGCGTTTGATTTGATTGTGCCGCTTGTGGTTGCGAAAATCATTAATGTGGGCATAGTAAACGGAGATTCCGGATATATTTTCACTCGAGTCGGAATTTTGATTCTTATGGCGCTTCTCGGTCTGGCGTGCAGCTTTACGGCGCAATATTTTGCGGCAAAAGCGGCAACGGGGACGTCGGCGGAGCTGCGGCAAAATCTTCTCGGCCATATTCAAAGCCTGGGATTCGGCGAGCTTGACAAAATCGGCGCATCAACTCTGATTACAAGGCTTACCGCCGACGTTAATCAGGTTCAGAACGGACTGAATATGTTTCTTCGTCTGTTTTTAAGAAGCCCGTTTATTGTTTTCGGCGCAATGATTATGGCGTTTATGATTGATTTCAATACGGCGCTTATATTTGCCGCCGTAATACTCTTTTTATTTGTTATTGTATTTGTAATCATGTTTGTAACAAATCCGATTTACAAGAAACAGCAGAAAACGCTTGATGCTGTCACAACATCAACAAGAGAAAACCTTGCGGGTGTGCGCGTTGTGCGTGCATTCGGCAAGGAAAAAGAAGAATTTGAAAATTTCAAAAATATAAACGGCGCATTGACAAAAATTCAGCTTCACGTAGGAAAAATAAGTGCATTAATGAATCCGCTGACCTATGTAACCGTAAATCTCGGAATTATAATGATTTTGAAAATCGGTTCGGGAAAAGTTGCGGACGGCACACTTCTTTCCGGTGATATTGTTGCGCTCGTCAACTATCTTTCGCAAATCCTTGTGGAATTGATAAAGCTTGCGAATCTTATCGTTCTTTTAAGCAAGGCAATCGTAAGTATGGGACGTATCGGACAGGTTCTCGATATGCCGTGCGATATGAAATACGGCGACATGACCGAAAGCAAAAAAGATGTACATGAAATTATAAAATTTGAAGATGTGAGCTTCCGCTATACTCAGTCGTCCGAATATGCTCTCGAAAGTATAAGCTTCGCCATTAATAAAGGCGAAACAATCGGTATAATAGGCGGCACGGGCAGCGGAAAATCCACGCTTATAAATCTTATAGCGAGATATTATGACGCTTCAAAGGGCAAAATAAGCTTTATGGGAGAACCTGTTTCGGAATGGGACAAGCAGACCCTGCGGCGCAAAATTTCCGTTGTTGCGCAAAAAACGCAGCTGTTTTCGGGGACTGTACGAAGCAATCTTTTGTTCGGCAAGAAGAATGCTGCGGATGAAGAAATGATGCACGCACTCGAAATCGCACAGGCGGCGGATTTTGTTCTCAACAAGCCCAAAGGGCTTGACTGCGAGGTGGAGCAGGACGGAAGAAATTTTTCCGGAGGGCAGAAGCAGCGTCTTTCGGTTGCACGTGCCGTCATATCCGATTCGGATGTGCTCATTCTTGACGACAGCTCTTCTGCGCTTGATTATGCTACGGATGCCGCAATGCGCAAAGCATTGGAAAGGCTGTCGCCGCAAAAGACAGTAATAATCGTAAGTCAGCGAACATCAAGTATAAAACACGCCGACAGAATTTTGGTTCTCGACGACGGACATCTTGTGGGCAGCGGTACGCATGAAGAACTTCTTGCAGACTGTGAGGTATACAGGGAAATACACGAGAGTGTGACGAAATAAGGTGATGAACGTGAAGAAAAATCAATTTAAAAGAATATTTGTATATATTAAGCCATATTTGATATTTGCGGTTTTCAGCATATTGTGCTCGCTGATAAGTGCTGTATCGCAGCTGATTGTTCCTATATTGTGCGGAAAAGCGATAGATTCTATGATAACTTCGGGCGCAGACGCTTTTGCAGGTGTGCTGCGCTGTATAGCCGCAATTATTGTTGTTACGGCGGTGTCCGCTCCTGTACAACAGCTTGCCGCAATGTGCAACAACAAAATAACGTTTTGTATTTCGAGGGATTTGCGAAACGAGATAACGGAAAAGCTGCACAGACTGCCGATGCCATATTTGGATAATCATCCGTCGGGAGATTTACTCAGCCGTGTTATAACGGATGTAGATACCTTTGCGGACGGAATGCTTATGGGTTTCACGCAGCTTTTTACCGGTATTGTTACCATTATCGGTACATTATTGATTATGCTTAGTTATAATATTACTATTTCGGTTATTGTTATCCTGCTGACGCCGCTTTCGCTTTTTACAGCGTCCTTTATTTCCAAGAGAACGCATAAGTATTTTGCGGAGCAGGCACGAATCAAAGGCGAAGAAACCGCACTAATAAATGAAATAATTGACGGACAAAAGGTTATAAGTTCGTATTCGTGCGAAGCGGAAATGATGGAAAAATTCAATGAAGTAAACAACAGACTTCAAAAATCGTCATTCAACGCAACATTTTTTTCCAGCCTTACGAATCCTACAACACGCTTAGTGAACAATATTGTATATGCCGGTGTGAGTCTTGTAAGTGCTCTTTATGCTGTGGGCGGAGGAATAACGGTGGGGCAGCTCAGCGTGTTTTTAAGCTATGCCGGTCAGTATGCAAAGCCATTTAATGAAATAAGCGGGGTAATAACGGAGCTTCAGAATGCTTCGGCTTCCATAAACCGTGTTTTTGAGCTTTTGGACGAAACTGACGAAGTTTCCGACAAACCGGGTGCGGTTACTCTGAAAAACGGAAATGAGGTTGCATTTAAGCATATATATTTCAGCTACGTTCCCGAACGTCCGCTGATAAAGAATATATCGCTTGATGTGAAAAACGGACAGAAGATTGCAATAGTCGGACCTACGGGCTGCGGAAAAACAACGCTTATTAATCTGCTTATGCGTTTTTATGATGTAAACAGCGGTGAAATATGTATAAACGGTGTTGATATAAGAGATTATACAAGAAAATCGCTCCGCGGGAATTTCGGAATGGTGTTGCAGGATACATGGCTGAAATCCGGGACAATCCGAGATAATATAGCATACGGAAAACCCGATGCTTTGCAGGAAGAAATTGAAACTGCCGCAAAGGCGGCTTATGCACATTCATTTATAAAACGTCTGCCGAACGGATATGATACGCTTATAAGCGAAAGCGGCGGGAATATATCCGCCGGACAAAAACAGCTTCTTTGCATTGCAAGAGTTATGCTTCTTATGCCGCCTATGCTGATTCTTGACGAAGCCACATCATCTATCGATACAAGAACGGAACTGAAGATACAATCCGCATTCGACAGAATGATGCAGGGGCGCACGAGCTTTGTTGTTGCGCACAGGCTTTCAACAATAAAGGGTGCAGATATAATTCTTGTTATGAAAGACGGAAATATAATCGAACGGGGAAATCACGATGAACTGCTGAAGCTCGGCGGATTTTACGCAAAACTTTACGAAAGCCGGTTTGCCGTTGATTAAATCTGTTTTTTTTGCTGTATTATCGGTACATTGATATTTTTCGAACAAATGTTTGACAAATGTGTGTTTTTGTGATATACTATATTGGAAAGAATATATTTACCGAATTGGGTGACATAATAATGAAGAAAAAGGAACAGGTAAAGGAAATAAGAAAAATATTTGATGAAATATATAAGGAAGCAGACTGCACGCTTGATTATCGAGATCCGCTCCAGCTTTTAATATCAACGCAGCTGGCGGCACAGTGTACGGACGCAAGAGTGAACACGATAACGCCGATTCTTTTTGATAAATATAAAACGGTTTCGGATTTTGCAAATGCGGATATTATTGAACTCGAAAGCATTATAAGACCTACGGGGTTTTATCACAATAAAGCTAAAAATATAATAGGCTGCTGCAAAAAGCTCGTGAGCGATTTCGGCGGCAAAGTGCCGGAAATAATGGAAGAACTGACATCTCTTCCGGGAGTGGGGAGAAAAACCGCAAGTATAATTATAGGCGATATATACGGAAAACCGGCAATTGTTGTGGATACTCATGCGAAGCGGCTTGCGTACAGGATGGGGTTGACTGATAATAAAGACCCTGTAAAAGTGGAATTTGACCTCATGAAAATAGTTGACCCGGATTACAGCTTTATTTTCTGCCACCAGCTTGTATATCACGGACGGGCAGTGTGCAAGGCTATCAAACCGAGGTGCGGAGAATGCCCGATAGCGCATTTGTGCAGGCAAAGAATTTAACTTGATTTTGGACCTTGAACCACGGAAAGGAATGGTCACAAATATGAATGAATTTAATGTGGTGTCGCCGTTTGAGCCTACGGGCGATCAGCCGGAAGCCATAGAAACATTAACGAGAAGTATACAAAACGGAAATAAATTTCAGACGCTTCTCGGAGTAACCGGAAGCGGAAAAACATATACTATTGCAAATACAATCGCAAAGGTGAACAAGCCTACGCTCGTACTGGCGCATAACAAAACGCTTGCCGCACAGCTGTGCAACGAGTTTAAAGAATTTTTTCCGAACAGTGCGGTTGAGTATTTCGTAAGCTATTACGATTATTATCAGCCGGAAGCGTATATTTCCTCTTCGGATACGTATATCGAAAAAGACGCTTCCATAAACGATGAAATAGATAAACTGCGCCATTCGGCGACCGCTGCTCTGTTTGAACGGCGTGACGTAATAATAGTTTCGTCCGTCAGCTGTATTTACAGCCTGGGCGACCCGATAGATTATAAAAATCTTGTAATATCGCTGCGCCCGGGAATGGTGAAAGACCGTGACAGCATTTTGAAGCAGCTTGTGGAAATTCAGTATGACAGAGGAGATGCTGACTTTTCACGAGGAAAATTCAGAGTTCGGGGAGATGTACTGGAAATATATCCGGCAGGCGGAGAGCAGATAATACGTGTTGAGTTTTTCGGCGATGAAATCGAAAAAATATCCGAAGTGGATTACGTTACGGGAAATGTAATCGCACGCAGAAATCATGCGGCAATATTCCCGGCATCGCATTATATAACGACAAAGGATAAAATGGAATCCGCAATTTCGGAGATAGAAAAAGAGCTTGAAGAGCGTATGGCATATTTTAAGGAAAATGACAAATTGCTTGAATTGCAGAGGATAGAACAGCGTACAAGATACGATATTGAGATGCTGCGTGAAGTGGGATTTTGCAGCGGTATAGAGAACTATTCGAGAGTGCTCGGCGGAAGAAAGCCGGGCAGCACGCCGCATACGCTGATAGATTATTTCCCGGACGATTTTCTGCTTGTAATAGACGAATCGCACGTTACGCTTCCGCAGGTAAGAGGAATGTTCAACGGCGACAGGGCACGAAAGCAATCACTTGTGGATTACGGGTTCAGACTTCCGTCCGCATATGATAACCGCCCGTTGAATTTCGAGGAATTTGAGGGAAAATTCAATCAGGTGGTTTTTGTTTCGGCAACTCCGGGCGAGTATGAAAAAGAACATTCGGCGTGCGTTGCGGAACAGATTATACGTCCCACGGGTCTGCTTGATCCGGAAACAGACGTTCGCCCGATAGACGGTCAGATAGACGATTTGATGAACGAAATAATATTGCGTTCGGAGAAAAACGAGAGAACGCTCGTAACAACGCTGACAAAGAAAATGGCGGAAGCGCTTACCGATTACCTGACGGAAAACGGCGTCAAGGTGCGCTATCTGCATTCCGATATAGAAACTATAGAACGTATGCAGATAATCAGAGATTTAAGGCTGAAAAAATTTGATGTGCTTGTAGGAATAAATCTTTTGAGGGAGGGACTTGATATTCCGGAGGTTTCTCTTGTGGCGATACTTGATGCAGATAAAGAGGGATTCCTGCGCAGCGAAACCTCTTTGATACAGACGATAGGCAGAGCGGCACGAAATGCAAACGGAAAGGTTATAATGTATGCCGATAAGATAACGGATTCCATGAAACGTGCGATTGACGAAACGAACCGCCGCCGTGAAATTCAGGAACGCTATAATACGGAACACGGCATAACGCCGAAAACCATAGTAAAAGCAGTGCACGACGTTATAGAAGCAACAACGAAAGAAGAAACGGAAAAACCGAAACGCAGCAAGAGTGATACCAAAAAGCTTGTTGCAACACTTACGAGAGAAATGCAGAAAGCCGCAAAAATGCTTGATTTTGAACTTGCGGCGCAGCTTCGCGATAAGATAAAGGAGCTTACCGATAATAATTAAAGGAGATTAACCATGGCAAACAACAAACTTATTATAAAGGGAGCAAAGGAAAATAATCTGAAAAATATAGATTTGGAAATTCCGAGAGAAAAACTCATTGTTTTTACGGGACTTTCCGGCAGCGGAAAATCTTCTCTTGCGTTTGATACGATATATGCGGAGGGGCAGAGAAGATATGTCGAATCGCTTTCGTCATATGCACGCCAGTTTTTGGGGCAAATGGAAAAACCCGATGTTGATTATATCGAAGGACTTTCACCGGCAATATCCATAGACCAAAAAACCACAAGCAAAAACCCTCGTTCCACGGTCGGCACGGTAACGGAAATTTACGATTATCTGCGACTTTTGTATGCACGTGTCGGAAAGCCGCATTGCCCGAAATGCGGAAAGCTCATCACGCAGCAGACAGTGGATCAGATATGCGACAAGGTTATGTCGCTCGGCGAGGGAACGAAAATTATGATAATGGCGCCTGTTATCCGCAGCAAAAAAGGCGAACATATAAAGGTATTTGAGAGTGCCAAAAAAAGCGGATATGTAAGAGTGCGTGCGGACGGAAATATATACGAACTTGAAGAAGAAATAAAGCTTGAAAAGAATAAAAAGCATAATATAGAAATAATCATAGACAGAATCATAATACGACCGGGGTGCGAAACAAGACTTTCCGATTCGATTGAAACGGCGTCGCACCTTGGGAAAGGACTTGTAATTGTGGCGCAGACGGACGGCAAAGAAATGCTGTTCAGCCAGAATTATGCATGTCCGGACTGCGATATAAGTATTGAGGAGCTTTCTCCGAGAATGTTTTCGTTCAACAGCCCGTTCGGAGCTTGTCCGGATTGTGCGGGTCTCGGATTTGTTCAGGAAATATCGCCGGATTTGATAGTGCCGAATAAGAATCTCAGCCTGAATGAGGGAGCTATAAAGGCGAGTGGCTGGAACGGAGCAGGCGAGGACGGAAGCTTCGCAAATATGTATTTTACATCACTTGCGGAAAAATACGGCTTTTCAATGGATACTCCGTATAAGGATTTGTCCGATGAAGTTAAGAACATACTGCTGTACGGAAACGGCGGTGAAAAAATACGGTACGAATATAAGCGTTCATACGGAAACAGTGTTTACTACGGCGGTTTTGAAGGCGTTATAACCAATCTGCAAAGGCGGTATAACGATACGTCTTCGGAATGGGTGAAAAATGATTTTGAAAGCCTTATGACGTATAAACCGTGTAAATGCTGCGGCGGTGCAAGACTTAAAAAAGAGGTTCTTGCCGTAACGGTCGGCGACCTTAATATAGATGAATATACGCATCTTTCCATAGACGAAGCATCGGAATTTATAAATAATCTTTCGCTCAGCGAAAAGGACACGGCAATAGCATATCAGATTGTAAAAGAACTTAAAGCAAGACTGAAATTTTTAAAAGACGTAGGTCTGAACTATCTTACGCTTGCACGTTCGTCGGGTACGCTTTCCGGCGGAGAAGCGCAGAGAATACGTCTTGCAACGCAGATAGGCTCCGGACTTACGGGTGTGCTTTATATTTTGGACGAGCCGAGCATAGGACTTCATCAGCGTGATAACGATAAGCTTATAGCAACACTAAAACGTCTGCGTGATTTGGGTAATACGCTCATTGTTGTCGAACACGATGAAGATACGATGAATGCAGCAGATTACATTGTCGACGTAGGACCGGGTGCAGGTATACACGGCGGAGAAATCGTAGCTGTCGGAACGCCGGAAGATATAAAGAAAAACGAAAATTCGATTACGGGACTTTATCTCAGCGGCAAGAAAAAAATACCCGTGCCGAAAGAACGCAGAAAAGGCAACGGAAATATGCTGACCGTTAAAGGCGCAAGCGAGAATAATCTTAAAAATATAAATGTAAGTTTCCCTCTCGGAACGTTTACTGCGGTGACGGGAGTTTCGGGCAGCGGAAAATCGTCGCTTATAAACGAGATTTTGTATAAAACTCTTGCAAAAGAGCTTAACAGGGCAAAGACCGTACCTGGCAAATGCAAAGAAATTGTCGGAATGGAATATCTTGATAAGGTAATAGACATAGACCAGTCGCCGATAGGCAGAACCCCACGTTCCAATCCGGCAACGTACACCGGTGTATTTTCCGATATAAGAGAGCTTTTCGCTTCGACGAACGATGCGAAAATAAGAGGTTACAAATCCGGAAGATTCAGTTTTAACGTAAAAGGCGGACGGTGCGAAGCGTGCAGCGGTGACGGCATAATAAAAATAGAAATGCATTTTCTTCCCGATGTTTATGTTCCGTGCGATGTCTGCAAAGGAAAAAGGTATAACCGTGAAACACTGGAAGTAAAATATAAAGGAAAGAATATTAACGACGTGCTTGAAATGACGGTAGAGGAAGGCGTTAAGTTTTTTGAAAATCTCCCGAAGATAAGCAGAAAGCTGCAAACGCTGTATGATGTGGGGCTCGGATATATCAAAATCGGACAAAGTTCCACAACTCTTTCCGGCGGCGAAGCGCAGCGTGTAAAGCTTGCAACAGAGCTCTCCAAGCGTGCTACGGGGAAAACCGTTTATATTTTGGACGAGCCGACAACGGGACTGCATACCGCAGATGTTCATAAGCTTATTGAGGTTTTGCAGAGAATAGTTGACAGCGGCAACACCGTTATAGTTATAGAACATAATCTTGACGTTATAAAAACGGCGGATTATATTATAGATTTGGGTCCCGAGGGCGGAAACGGCGGCGGCGGCGTTGTCGCAAAAGGAACGCCGGAAGAAATAGCGGAAAATGAGGCTTCATATACGGGAAAGTATTTAAAGAAATTATTGAAATAAAGGAGAAGATAGTATGATTAAAACAGCAGTTCTCGGTGCAGGCAGCTGGGGTACGGCAATTGCTGTGCTGCTTGCGAAAAAAGGAACAGACGTAACACTTTGGGAGTTTTTCAAAGAAAATGCCGAACAGATAAGTGCTGACCGTGAAAATAAAAAGTATCTTCCCGGAACAATATTGCCGGATAATATAATATGTACAAATGATTTGGAAACGGCTGTTGCTGATGCGGATTATGTGGTATGCGCAGTGCCGTCGAAAGCGGTTGACGCAACGTCGAAAAGCCTTGCACCGTTTTATAAGGAAAATCAGATTATAATAAACCTTGCAAAAGGGCTTGATGCCAATACGTTTGAGAGAATGTCGGAGGTAATCCGCAAGAATATACCGAATGCGAGAATTGCCGTGCTTACAGGACCGTCGCACGCAGAGGAGGTTGCACTCGGAATGGCTACAACGGTTGTTGCGGCAGGCGATACAGTAGAAATTGCGGAAGAAGTGCAGGACCTTTTTATGTGCGATACTTTCAGAGTATATGTGAATCCCGATATGGCAGGGGCGGAATACGGCGGTGCACTCAAAAACGTTATTGCGCTTTGCGCAGGCATTGCGGACGGACTGGGACTTGGCGACAATGCCAAGGCAGCACTTATGACAAGAGGAATGACGGAAATCGCAAGGCTCGGTGTAGCTATGGGAGCACGCCTTGATACATTTTTCGGTCTTACCGGAATGGGTGATTTGATAGTGACGTGCACGAGTATGCATTCAAGAAACCGCCGTGCCGGTATTCTTATCGGTAAGGGTATGAAAGCCGAATATGCCGTAAAAGAAGTAAAAATGGTCGTAGAAGGAGTTCCGGCAGCGGCAGCGGCGCACAGCCTTGCAAAAAAAGCGGGCGTGGAAATGCCTATATGTGAAATGGCGTATAATATTTTGTTTTGTGACGTTCTGCCCGGAGATGCCGTAAAAAGTCTGATGACCAGACAGAAACGTCATGAACCCGAAGATACGATAAGGAGAATGGACTGATGGAATATATTGCACCGCTTTCCAAGCTGATAGATTCGTTCGCATCACTGCCGGGGATAGGCAGAAAAAGTGCGGCAAGGCTGGCTTTTCATATTTTGGATATGAGCGATGATGACGCATTTGAGATAGCGGAATCAATTGTTCAGGCGAAAAAGACAATAAAATATTGTCCGATATGCAAGAATTTAACGGACGTGCAGCCGTGTGCAATATGTTCCGGCACACGTCGTGACAAAAGCGTTATATGCGTCGTGGAAAGCCCGAAAGATGTCCTTGCCATAGAGAAAACCAATGAATATAAGGGATTGTACCATGTGCTTCACGGCGTTATCTCGCCGATTGACGGCATAGGACCTGAGGATATTTATATAAAAGAGCTGCTTGCCAGAATCACACCGGAAGTGAAAGAAGTCATAGCTGCTACGAACCTTACGGTGGAGGGGGAAGCTACGGCGCTTTACATATCAAGGCTTCTGTCGCCGCTGAACATTAAGGTTTCACGCATAGCAAACGGTATTCCGGTCGGCGGCGACCTCGAATATGCCGATGAACTGACGCTTTCAAAGGCACTGGAGGCAAGACGGGAAATTTAAAAAATAAAATAGAAAATGAGTATAAGTGAGCATTTTCGAGAAAAACGAAGAAAAACGGAGTTTTGAAATATTATATTAAAAAAATAAGAAAAAGGTATTGACAAATTGTTTAAAAAGTATTATAATATAATGGTCGTAAAAAATGAAACAGTAAAAAATTATAAACGGAGGTAATAAATATGTCTACATTTATGGCAAAAGCCGGCGAGCTTGATAGAAAATGGTACATCATTGATGCCGAAGGCAAATCTCTCGGACGTGTTGCCGCAGCTGCTGCGTCGATACTCAGAGGAAAACACCTTCCGACATTCACACCGCACGTTGACTGCGGAGACCATGTTATCATAATAAACGCTGACAAAGCAGTTCTTACCGGTAACAAATTAATTGATAAGTATTACTACAGACATACAGGTTATATAGGCGGTCTTAAGGCTGTTCAGTATAAAGACCTTATGTCAAAGAATCCCGAAAAGGCAATGACACTTGCCGTAACAGGTATGCTTCCTCATACAACACTCGGAAGAAAAGCCGCTACAAGACTCAGAGTATACAAAGGCACAGAGCATAATCATGCCGCTCAGAAGCCTGTAGCATGGACACTTGATATTAAATAAGGAGGAGGAATAGATAATGGCAGCAGTTCAGTATTACGGAACAGGCAGAAGAAAAAAATCGGTTGCAAGAGTAAGACTTGTTCCCGGTAACGGTAAAATCACAATCAATAAAAGAGATATAGATAACTATTTCGGTCTTGAAACACTTAAAGTTATCGTAAAACAGCCGTTTGCAGCAACATCTACAGAAGGTAAATTCGATGTTATCTGCACAGTTACAGGCGGCGGATTCACAGGACAGGCAGGCGCTATTCGTCACGGTGTTGCAAGAGCACTCCTGAAAGTTGATGAAGAAGCTTACAGGAGCTTACTCAAAAAAGCAGGATACCTCACACGTGACCCACGTATGAAAGAAAGAAAGAAATACGGTCTCAAAGCCGCTCGTCGCGCACCGCAGTTCTCAAAGAGATAACAGTTTATTTTGGGAAACCCTTGTTTTTTTCAAGGGTTTTCTTTTTTGCATTAAATGGACGTGGAATGAGTAATTTTAATTAATGACTGCTGAATAAATAAAAATTGGCTAAAGTATTGGCTTTTTGAGCAATTTGTGGTATAATAAGTGCAA
>CAKVOK010000047.1 GCA_934792465.1 uncultured Clostridia bacterium
TCACATCCGATGACGCTTGATTATCATGTGAATAGTATGAATTGGCGTGATATTTTTGCAAAGGCACTGAAAATGGGATATTGTTCATATAATGCGGAGAGCTGCGGATTACATATTCATGTGAACCGCTCCGCATTCGGGAAAGATAAAGAAGAACGGGAAGAGGCAATCGGCAGAGTGGTGTTCTTTGTTGAAAAGCATTGGAACGAACTTGCAAAATTCAGCAGAAGGACAAAAAAGAGCCTCGACCGGTGGGCCGCAAAGTATGCGACTATTTCAAATACGACCGAAGAAACCTACAAAAAGGCAAAGGACAAGCGATTGGGCAGGTATACGGCGGTAAATCTCGAAAATTCCGATACAATTGAGTTTCGGCTGTTTAGAGGTACTCTGCGATACACAACATTTATTGCGGCATTGCAATTGGTTGATGAAATCTGCCGGTGTGCCATTAACATGACGGACAGGGAATTTGAAGAAATGTCATGGAATGATTTTGTATCGGGGATACATAATGAAGAATTGATAAATTATTTGAAATCGAAACGGCTGTATGTAAATGAAGTTTTGTAAAAATTATTGCCTTTATGCCGTCAGAATCAAGGCTTGCTTTCAGCCTTGCACCGGTAGGCTCGATTTCTTCCGATTGCTTTAGGATTTCACCGCATACAACGCAGTATGTTTTGTCTGTGCGCCCCGGTGTATCACGGCTATTTAGTATAGCGGAAAAACCCTAGAAAGTCAATATTATACATTTGAAATCTAAGTTTTATTTATTACGCTTGTGTCATATCTTGATTTCGTGAAAACGAAGTTGCCCGTACCCTTTTTTTAGCCGTATTGTATATGTTTTTACGCAGGTTAGATTGTGCTATTATTGTCGGTTTTTCTTCTTGAAGCCAAACGAAGGGATAATGTATAATATGTGTATAAAAATGCGGGGAGTGAATCACTTGGACTGTGAATTTAAATATAACGATATCAGCGGAGAAGTTGAGGAAGTACGATTGTTCGGAAAGAAGATTGCGAAGGGCGCAGGTAATGAATTTATACTGAATAAAATCCCGTTTAAACTCAGAAAAACAGGCGTAAGAAACGACGGTACGATTATTATGCGAGGGGAAAGGTTCGTGGACGAATCCACGGGATATGCTTTTGAATTGGCAAGGCATATCGGCGAACGGCCGAATGCCGTTCATTGCTGTACGGGTGTGGAATACTGGCTTGAACGTGTACAGGCAGTGCATACATATCCCGAACACGGACCGGGCGATAACGTAATAGAATCACCGGTATATGCCGATACAATATCACTTTTTAGTATCAATTGGACATTCTGGGGAGAAGATACCCGAATGATATTTTCATCAGCCCATTCGGGCGGACCGATACATGAATACGGTCATTGCGGATATGAAAACGATACGCCGAACAATTGCAAAAGATATATGCAGAACATCAAACGCAGAATATATCCGGGAACAATAGTTATTCACGGCGGCGTATTTTACAACATAAAAACAGAGGAATGGATTGCAATAACCTGCCGAAAAGCAGGTATGGGATATATATTAAATATAAAGGACGCCGGTATGGGCGTAAGCTATGATTTTACGATTCATCGTGAAATACTTGGGGGAGAGTTGTTCAGAATGCCGGAAATAAAGCTGTATTACGGAAAAACATGTGCCGAAATGCAGAGATTTATGTCCGACTATGTGTCGCATTATTATAAAGAGCCGCCGGAATGGGTATATAAATCGATATGGTGCAACGGGCTTGCATGGAATAACGAACCATCATGGACAATGCAGGCGGGAAAATATGAAAAAGAAATAAAACAGGGTCTGTATAATGCAATAAACTGTTCGCTTGCAACGAACCGCCCGATACATTCGGGAACACTGCCGTACGGATATATGCCCGATCCGAATCACGGGACGATTGAAGAATTTAAGTATATGTGCAGCATATTGAAGAAAAGCAATATACCGTTTATAATATGGATGTCGCACAGCGGCTTGTGTCCGGGAGGAGCGGATATTGACGATGATTGGTTTATTCGGGGTATTGACGGCAGAATGGCAATATCATGGGGAGAGAATCCAAGGGGAATGTATCTTGTGAACCCCGGTCACCCCGGATATATTGAATATACCAAAAAGTGGATAAGGTTTTATATAAAAGAATGCGGAGCAAAGGGGATTTTTCTTGATTGTCTGGGGTGGCAGCTTCCATGTGATTTCAAAAAAAGAAGCTTTATGAGAAATCCGGGGGATACGAATATCATGGCAATAAAATTTGCGGAAGAGGTATATTCGTGCGTTAAGGAATGTGACCCGGACGCAATACTTACAGGAGAAGGTACATCAACGGATATGCCGATAAATCTGTTTTCAATCGTTACAAACGACGCTCATTCCATTGATAATATCGGACCTCGTGATTTCATTTTGAGTTTGAACAACGAGCGTGCGAGATTCGCATTGGATTCGGATTTGTTCTACAGTCCGGCGGTAGGAATGACAAAGGTAAAACCGAATGCCGAATATAAAGCATACAACGTTTATATGAAAGAATTTCTTGAAAAACACAGCGGTGATGTACGGATATTAAAAGGCGATGTTTCCATATGCGGCGATATAATATTCGTGCCGATGAAAAACAAGGATACGGTTTATGAATTTGAATATGGGGAATGTACGGAAATTGAAGAAATTTTCAGCGGTAAGAAATATTTTCCGAACGAACATGTTTTTTCAAAAATACCATTTGGAATTTACAAAGCCGTTAAGTGAAAGTGAGGTATGAAATGGCAAAGAAAAAAATGAAGCTGGTTGTCAGGCTTTCAAAGCTTTTTATATGCATTACATCGGGGCTTATAATAACGGCAACGGTGTTGACCATGCTTTATACGAGCAAGGTTGTGCGAACATCGTACCTCAAGGTTTCCGGCTTGTATTTCGACAAAAAAGCGGAAAGCATAAACGGACTGATTCAGCGTGCAAATATGTCGATAGATTTGCTTACGAACAGCGAGAGTGATTTTATAAAGCTTGTGGGGACGCCGGAAAAGGATTATCTGAGCAGATTAAACAGGTATCATGAAATACAGAATAAAATAATGTCTTATATGAGCGTAAGCCTTAACGGTCAGATGAACAAGCACAATATGATTTTGTTTGTCGAACCGAATATATCGATATACGATGTTTGCCCGGAATATACGGCGTCGGAAGAGTTCTATAACCTGGGTAGCGGAATATATCAGATAGAGCCGATTAAAAAATACAAAAATTATAAAAAAATCATGGATGCTGCCGGAGGATCCGTCTGGTTCGGAAGCAAAAGCGGTACATTGTATTGTGCCAAGTATGTTAAAAAGACGATCGTCCGCGGAGCAACGGCAGAGGATATAAAAATCGGAATACTTTGTTATGCCATCGGAAACGTGGATAAATATATCACAACCGATACGAACCCGGTTTTTGAAGGGACGTCTACGGAGTTTGAGAGCGGCGGCAAGGTAATACTGTCGGAGCAAAAAGCAAATAAGAATTGTTATGAATATCTGTATGAGCTTGATGACGGACTGAATATGAAAATTATGATGCCGAAGAAAAACATCTCCGCAATGACAAGTAATTATTATCTGATAATAGCAGTGGTTGTTCTTATGTTTCTTATTTTGGTTGCACTGATAATCATATCTGTATCGTATTCGATAACAAAACCGATTATGAAGCTCAGCGAGCATATGAGCAGAGAGGGAACGCTCAAAACAATAGACGGGGTACAGATATACGATGTGGAAATAGAAAATATTTACGACAGCTATAACGATATGGTACGGCGCGAGATTGAAATGATTCACGAGCTTGAAGAAACGGCCGTAACTCAGAAGCAAATGGAAGTAAGGCTTTTGCAGTCGAGAATAAATCCGCATTTCATATATAATGTGCTGGATAATATAAACTGCCGCTTGCTTCTTATCGGGGAATTTGAGGTTGCAAGGCGAATTTCAAGGCTTGCCGATTATATAAGATACAATATAAAGTCTATAGAGAAACAGCCGACCTTGAAAATGGAAATCAAAATGATTGAGGACTATGTTGCGGTTTTCTGGCTGCAATACGGAGAAAGAGTGCAGTTTACATCTCTGATAGAGGAGGAATATCTCGATTATACGGTTCCGAAGATGATTATTCAGCCGCTTATTGAAAATGCGGTGGTTCACGGCGTGGGAGTTATAGGAAAAAAAGAAACGCTGTATATAGAGCTTAACTGCGAAGACATAGGCGAAAACCTTTTGATAAGCATCGAAAACAACGGAGCGGCAACAAATATTGCCGATATAAACAGGCATATTCGGGGAGAAATAGATATTTCAAGAAATCGGGGATACGGTACACGCAATGTCAATGAAAGATTGAAAATGATATACGGGGAAAATTACGGTCTTGTATATAAAATTACCGCAGAAGGCAAGACAAGAGCCGAATTTGTAATACCGAAAATAAAAGATGAAAGGTGAGAAAAGTTGAGTAACAAAACATGGAAGAATATTTGTAAAAATAAGGCACTGCTGCTTATGGCACTGCCGAGCATAATTATTATAATTATGTTTAATTATGTACCGCTGTACGGCGTCACGATAGCGTTTAAGGATTATAACTTTACAAAAGGAATACTCGGAAGTCAATGGGTAGGATTTAATAATTTTAAATTTCTGATTGCAAGCCGAACACTGATGACAAGACTTCTCAGGAATACTATAGGTTATTGGCTGCTTTTTAAGGTTACGGGCCTTACGTGCGAGCTTGTGCTTGCGTTTGCGCTTGACGAATGCAGAAAAAAATATTTTGTCAAGGTGTCGCACACGATAATGATAGCACCTACGTTTATATCGTTTGTTGCCGTAACGTTCATTGTTTCGGCGTTTCTGGACGATACGAACGGACTTGTGAATCACTTCCTGCAGGCAAGAGGTATGCATACGATACGTTGGTATTCATCGCCGTCAAAATGGCCGTGGATTTTGCTGTTTGTGAATTTGTGGAAAGGCACGGGCTACGGCTGCATAATGTATCTGGCTTCTCTCGCCGGTTTGGACAGCGAAATGCTTGAAGCTGCGGAAATAGACGGCGCAACGGGATTTCAGAAAATAACGAGGATAAAGCTTCCGGCACTGCTGCCGATGATATGTATTTTGCAGATAATGAGCCTCGGCAGTATACTTTCGTCGAATACGGGATTGTTTTACCAGGTTACGAAAAATATCGGTGTGCTGTATCCGACAACGCAGACCATAGATTCGTATGTTTTAAATTCCATGCTCGGCGGCAGCCAGGACTGGGGTATTACGGGGGCGGTATCACTGTTTCAGTCCACGGTCGGAACGTTTATAGTAATAATAACAAACCTTATTGTAAGGAGATGGGAGTCGGATTATGCATTGTTCTGATAAAAAAAGCAAAAGAAACAAACCTCAATATATACTTAATATTTGCATAGCACTTTTTGCGGTTATTTGTGCATTGCCCATATTGCTGGTATTTATAGCCTCATTCTCCACAGAAGAAAGCATTTTGACAAAAGGTTTCTCGTACTTTCCGAGCGGCTGGACGCTCAATGCGTATAAATACATAGCAACCTTCAGCGGGCAGCTTGTAAATTCGTATGCGGTATCAATTTACGAGGTAGTTTGCGGAACGGCACTCACGCTGCTGCTATGCTCTATGTTCGGATATGTGCTTACAAAAAAAGATTTTGTGCTTACACGTGTGTTTACAATGTTTCTTATAAT
This sequence comes from uncultured Clostridia bacterium, assembly GCA_934792465.1. GTDB lineage: Bacteria > Bacillota > Clostridia > RUG12999 > RUG12999 > CAKVOK01. The sequence continues at coordinate 5,807 of CAKVOK010000047.1, forward strand.
TACGATGTTTGTAAACTCCGGACCGCTTGCCGGATACGTTATAAATTCAAATGTATATCATTTGAGAAACAATTTGCTTGTGCTTATAATACCGGGGTGTGTCGGTGTTTATAACGTTGTTATGATGAGAACGTTCATACAGCTTAATGTTCCGGATGGGCTCACGGAAGCAGCGAAAATTGACGGAGCCGGCGACTGTTATACCTTTTTCAGAATTGTTCTGCCGCTTATGAAGCCTGTGCTTGCGGCTATAGGATTTATGGGTGCGGTAGGGCATTGGAACGAATGGCAGACGGCATTGCTGTATATAGATAATCCTAAATTTGCGACATTGCAGCTTATGTTGATAAAAATAGAAAAGAATGTTGCATTTTTAACGGACAATGTACAAAACCTGAGTGCGGACCAAATGAAGATGAAAGCGGATTTGCCGAGCGAATCGTGCAGAATGGCAACTCTTATATGCACGGTTCTGCCGGTAATGGTTTGCTACCCGTTTTTCCAGAAATATTTTGTAAAGGGAATAACGGTAGGCAGCATAAAAGGATAAACAACGGCGTATAAGCCGAAAAAAATAATAAAAATATGGAGGAAAAGAAAATGAAAAAAATCTTAGCGCTGATTATTACGGCGGCAATTATGTGCAGTATACCTGGATGCGGTAACAAAAACGAGGACAAAACAAATGCGGGGAAAGGTGCGGAAAAACTCAGAGTGTTTTTCATGGACGCTAAAACCCCGGACGTAGACCTTGTTTCGGAGAAACTGAGCGAAATCACAAGAGAAAAACTGGGTGTGAATATCGAAATGGTAATGTTTGACACAGATTATGCGACCAAGCTGCCGATGCTAATCGCAACCGATGAGCAGATGGATATATGCTGGACAAATTCGGACGGATTTGAAGAACGTGCGAGAAAAGGCGCATATGCCGATATAACGGATTTACTCAAAAATACGCCGAAGCTTTATAATCTTTTCGATAAGGATTTCTGGAAAGGTGTGTCATATAACGACAGAATATATGCCGTGCCGACTCTTAAGGAAATGGCGGAACAGTGGGCTTGCTATGCGGAAACCGATTTTCTTGAAGCAAACAATATAAAAATAGACGAGAATAAGACGTATTCTTTAAAAGAGCTTGAACCTATTCTTGCGGTGCTGAAAAACAATCCGGACAGACCGGGATTCCAAATCGGCGCAAAAGGTCAGCACGACCCGATGGATATACTCAATCATTTCGATGTTATAACGGGAAGCATTGTTGTAAACAAGGAAACCGATAAAGTGGAAAATTATTATATGTCGAAAGAATTTGAAGCTTATGTAAAGCTCATGAGGGAATGGTATGACAAAGGATATATAGCCTCCGATGTTGCTACAAGAAATGGCTACGGACAGTATAAGAGCGGACATAAGGGTATTACATATGTAGGCTATGCGCCGTATAACGAGCTGCTGCAAAAAACATTTAACAACGGCATTGCGGTTACGCCGATAAAAATGACTCCGGCGGTCGTATCGAATGCATCAACCTGCGGTTCGGCATTTGCAATTCTCGAAAAGTGTAAGGACAAAGAGAAAGCAATGAAATTCCTCGAACTGTGGAATACCGATTCAAAGGTTAAAAATCTTATTACATACGGCATAGAGGGCAAGCATTATACACTTGAAAACGGCAAGGTAAAACAGGCAGACAATTACCTGAAACATTATCTTAATCAGAACTGGGCGAGCGGAAACGAATTTATTGCCACATTGCTTGTAAACGAACCGGACGACAAATTTGAAAAATATGCGGAATTTAATAAATCCGCCGAAAAATCACGTGTACTCGGTTTCAAACCCGACGTAAAGAATATAAACGATAAAATGCTTGCGTGCAGCGGAGCGGCAGCCGAATTTACCGGTCTTTTGAGCTGCGGAGCGGTTGAACCCGACGAATATCTGCCGAAGCTTAAAAAAGCGCTTGAATCTGCCGGAGTAAACGATGTTGTGAAAGAGCTGCAGAAGCAGTATGACGAATGGAAAAACAGATAAAAGGAGAAAGGTATGAAAAAATCTATAAGTATTATTTTATCCGCAATAATGTTGGTTTTGTCGGCGCAGATGTGCTTTGCGGACGAAGCGGAAGCACCGATTGTATTTGAAAAAGCCGAAAGCTACGGAGAAACTCTCGCTTCTGCGGATGCTGAGGCATGGGGGAATTATTTGTTCATTCCGAACGCAAAGGGAGTAAATATATACGGTACTTCTCCGTTTGAAAAGAAAGCGGCATGGGGGCTTACTTCTTTGAGAAACAAGCTGCCGAGCAAGATGAAAAGCACATATGTGCCGTATAAAATGAAAGTTAATGATAAATATATTGCGGCAGCTGCGGCGACAAAGTCGAATGCGTCGAGTATAGCGGTATTTGAAAATCCCGGAATCTATACAGATACGACGCCGAAACTGAAAGCGGCAATAGGCGGCTTCAACATACCAAAGATATATATTGACGAAGGGAATCTGTATGTGTTTGATATAGCCGCGAAGGATATACAAAACGCTGACGGAGAAACCATGCCGAAAGGCACGAAGCTGTTTATAAAAATTGATATAAATGCGGTTACGGAAGCATACGGAGATAAATATGCGGAAATAGGCACCGATACGGATTTGTACGAAACGGGTGCGTGCAGCATAACCGCACTTTCAAAGGCGGATTCGTTCTGGGAAAAAATAATAAAAACCGATGAAGCGTTTTATGCGGTTTCTTACAATAACGTAACAGCTGCACCGTATACCACTCTTAAGCTTAACAGAATAGGCCTGGACGGCGGTGTTTCCGAAAAAATAATTGCTGACGGACACCCGACGGGGCTCAGAATATTAAATTCCGAAGCGTATGACAGCGATGTGCTTAGCGCAGCAACGGTCGGGGTTAAGGAATATCCGGAGCTTAGCATATCACTGAAAACCGTAGGCTATCTGACGGAGGATTATGAGAACGAAAACGGTGAGCGTATATTCAATATTTATATTGATATAACGGGAATGAACAAAATAGTTGCCGAAGCGAAGAAAGCCAATGTTCAGTTAAATATAAACGATATGAAAAACGCAAATCTCACGGTGACGCTTAATATGAACGAAACATCGGCAGATTTTGCATACAGTGAAAATAACAAAACATATACTCTCGGCACAATGACGGAGAAAAACGGACTTATCTATGCCGTAACGAACGACAGCAAGACAACGAACAACAGTCTTTGGATTTTCAAAGCAAACGAGAGTATGGAAACCGTATTTGAAGGCGTACCGTGTACAATCGGAAAGAAAAACGGTATGCAGGATATATTTGTTGCCGGAAATCTTCTTGTCGGACTGATTTCGGGAGTAAATAACAGTGCGGTAACGTTTGATATATCCGACCCTTCCGATATGTCGATGAACTGTTATATGAAAATTGAGATTAAAAATGCCGGAATATCAAACGGTATAAATCTCGGCGCACATACCGAGAAAATCGGCAACAGAATATATTATCCGCTCATGGCGAACAGCGGAATGGGTGTAATGAAAATTAACGAAAAAAGCTTCACGCTCAATGTGCACACATCGAATTACGGTTCTGCGCTGATTTACGGTGACAATACCGAAAGCGATACAGCGGAAATAATTGTTGACGGTATAAGCTGTACTGCAAATTCCGAAAACGGCGCATACATCTTGCCGGTATACAGACTCGGTGACGGCACTCATGAAGTAACTGTAAAATCGGGTGAATTTACTGTTTCAAAAAGCTTTGAAACAGTAAATTCAAGCATAGGAAATGCCTTGGAAATAGATTCCGTTAAATATGCAGGCTCGATTTCCGGTATGATCAAAAATAATACGGACACCGTTATGAACGGAACGGAAAATATCAGAGTTGTTGCAGCATCTTTTAAAGAGGACGGCAGCATGAATGCGGTTAAAGAAGCAACGGTAGCCGTAAACTGCGGCGCTTCAAAGAAATTCACACTTACAAGACCTGCGCTTTTGAACAAAGACGATGAAGTCTATGTTTGCTTCATGGGAAACAACGGGCTTTTAACAGCACCGTATGTAATGTCTACGGCAGGAATATTCCATGAGGAAAAGGAGTATTCCGGAAAAGCGGAAATGATTGCGGACACCGCATTTGAAGCAAAAGATAATATATGGAATAAATGCGTAAATATAAGCGGATACGGCATTGCCGGCGATTATGTTCTCGTTGAGATGCTGAAAGGGAAAGTCGTACACGATATAAGCATTGTAAAATGCGATGAAAACGGATATTTTGAAAGTGCATTTTCCTATGCGGACAAGGATTATAAAACAACGGACGAATTTACGGTTAATACATATATTGCCAGGGCGGGACTGAAAACAACGGTGCTGAAATTTAATGATAAGGCTAAGATAGACGAAACCGTTGCGGCGCTCAAAGCGGAAGATGTAAGCGCATTGAAGGCATATGCGGAAGAAAATGCGGACGAAGTAAAAAAATACGGTATTGATATTACAAACGAAGCATACGGCAAACTCACGGAAGAAAATAAATTAAAAGTTATGCAAGCGGTTTCGGACAAGATAAAAGCCGGGGAATACGACAGTATCGGAGACACGTTTGAAGCATTGTCGGAGGAATACGCAGGAATGCAGAGCGACGAGGACGCACTGAAAGAAATACGTGAAGTAAAAGCGGCAGACGTTAGGAAAATACTTGAAAAGTATAAAGACAAATGCGGAATTTCGGATAAGACGTGGGAACGCTACGATTCCCTTGAACGTATCGTAGGCGAGTTTTCGGATAAGAAATTTGCCGAGGGTGAAAAGCCGGATAAATTCGATGAAGTAGAGCCGCTGCTTATAAAAGCGATGGACGCAGCGGAAAAAGAAGCCAAGGAAATAGCGGAAAAAGAAAAAAATAATTCAAAGCCGAGCGGCGGCAGCTCCGGCGGTTCGGGCGGCGGCTCGGGAAAATCTATGTCGGGCTACCAAACGCCTATAGTGCCGATTGAGAAAAAAGAACCTCTTGCGGACGACGCTGTTATGCCGAGCAAATTCAAAGATATTTCCGATGACAACTGGGCAAAAGAAAGCATAGATTCGCTCGCTTCGAAAGGTATAGTAAACGGCGTAACGGAGGATATGTTCGCACCGGACGATAACGTCACGAGAGAACAGTTCGTTCAGATGCTTGTAAAAGCGTTCGATATAAAAGCCGAAAATTCCGGCTGTTCGTTTGCAGACGTTGATACCGGTGCATGGTATGCGGAGTCGGTTGCCGCTGCGGAAGCTGCCGGAATCGTAATGGGCAGCGACGGAAAATTCGGTATCGGAGAGGAAATAACACGTCAGGACGCAGCCGTTATAGCATACAGAACTCTTAAAGCAGTTGATAAAAAGCTGAATAAAACCAAAGAAGGCGCAGCCTTTGACGATGCAGACCTGATAGCCGAATATGCTGCTGAAGCGGTAAACGAGATGGCTTGTGCCGAGATTATCAACGGTATAGGCGAAAATATGTTTGCACCGAACGATAAATGCACACGTGCAATGGCGGCAAAGATAATATACCTGATTTTAAACAATGCGGCGTAAAAGCTGTTGCCGAATTGGCTTTTATGAAAGGAGTTAATGATAACAAATATGAAGTTTACAGATTTTAAATTCAGATACATATTAATGGCACTTGTAATGTCGATGAGCATTAATATATGCGCATTTGCGGATGCCGAACAGGAAACACCGGCAGAAACCGTGACGGAAGAAACGGTGCAGGAGCTAACATTGGAGGAAGAGCCGACGGAAGAGGAATTGGCACAGGCTGCGGCGGAAGCGGCGGCAAGAGAACGCAGAGAGCTGAACGAGAAGCTGTATAATGAAAACAGCGAACCCGTTAATTTGCTCACTACACTCGGAGTCATAGATTCCTCGTACAAAAATACGCTTTCGGATAAGATTACAAGAGGAGAATTTTTGAAAATCCTTTTGAAAACCGTCAAACTGGATATAGACAGTATGCCGTCCGACCGTATTTTTTACGACGTAAATAAGGAATCGGAATACGCAACTCTCGTGCATACTGCATATCTTGCAGGTATCATAGTCGGTGTGTCGGTTGATGTTTTTGAACCGGAACGAACGGTGGAATATTCGGAAGCACTGCGTATGGCTGTACGAGCACTGAACTACAGGGAGCTTGCGGACGCAATGGGCGGAAAAGACGTGCACTATATAAATATAGCAAGAAATCTCGGACTTTTGAAAAATCTGAGCAGCGATAAGGACGTTACGAAAGCTTCGGCAATACGTCTGCTGTTTAATATGCTTGATACGGATACCGTTGCACTTTCCATAAGCGGAACGGGTGTAAACAAGATAGAAGAAACGGACGAGGGGAATCTGCTCAATTCAAAATGGGATATGATAAGATATAAAGGCATCGTAACCGCTACGCCGAAAAGTATGTTTCTGGAGGACAAGAAGAAACATAACGGATATGTAAAAATAGGCGGAGCGGAATATAAGACGATAAGTGATAAGGTCGATATAGACGAGAATGTACTCGGAAAAGAGGTTTATTATTACCTGAATGACGATAACGAAATAGTTCTGATAGGCGAAACAGATAAAAACAAAATGATTGTTGTTGATGCGGAGGATTTGGCAAGCGGAAACACATCGTCCAAGGTAAGCTACTATCCGGACGGTTCCGATAAAAAGAAAAATCTGAGCATAGCTTCAAACGCAGTTATATTTTATAACGGACTCAGAAGCTTCGTAACGGATAATGACGATTTCAATATATCGGACGGCAAAATCCGTCTTGTGGATAATAATGACGATGATGAATACGAATATGTGTTCATTGAAAAATATGATGTCACGGATGTTGTGGAAACCTCCGTTATGGGCAGACTTACAACGAAGTATAAACATCTCGTTCTCGATAAAGCCACAACGGACAATATACTTTTCTACAGGGACGATATAGAAATAAACAGCAACTACCTCGGCGAATGGGACGTAATCAAGCTGTGCCGGGACAAAAAAGGAAACTACGTAATGGCAAATACTTCGTATAAAGAAGTTGACGGCATAATAGTCGGCGTGGAAGATGATGAAGTAATACTTGACTCCGGCGACAGAATGAAAATATCCGATACATATAAAACGGCAATGCAGAACAAGCATTTCCAGGCATACGACCTTGCCATGGATACAAAAGCTACATTCGTTACGGACGATACAGGCAGACTTTTCGGCATAAGAGATATTTCCGCCAAAAAAGAAAATTACGGATTCCTGATAAGCGCATCAAGAGAAGCAAAGAAATCACAGGTGAAAATATTCACGGTAAACGGTTCCGTTGAAGTTCTCGATATGGCAAAAAATGCAAAGGTAAACGGAAAGAGAATGACGTCCTCCGATGTGTATGAAAAATTCACGGATAAAAGCGGCAATTTTGCACCGCAGCTTATAAAATACGCACTGAATAATCTGAATGAGGTTTCGCTGATTAAAAAGGCTGTGGACGCAACGGAAACGGGCGGCGATGTAAACGAATTTTCGCTTGATGACCGCTTGACGACGGGTAACTGGAAATTCTCAAACAACGAGATTACGGCAACGAAAACGCATTATGTAAGCAATAACGAACCCAAACCCGTGGTTTTCTATATCCCGTATGACCTCAATGAAAAGGATTACTACAGATGCACGGACGGCTCAATGCTTTCGAGCTTCACGAAAAATACCGATTGCTATATTTACGATACAAAGCAATTTTCTTCGGAGTATGCCTATGACTACGTGGGAGCGGTATGCTTAAGAGCGAGAGCTTCGACGGTGGAAGATGTCGGAACGGACGGACCGTATAATATAACGGCGGTTGAAAGCTCAAACTATAATTATACAATTATAGTCGATAAAGTCGTAATGGCAATGGCGGACGACGAAGTGGCACGCTACAGATTAACGGGCGTTGCATACGCTTATAACAATTATATGGATTTTGACGGATATTTTGCCGAAACCGTCTGGAACGCCGACAGAGAAAATAACTTGGGTTACGGAACGCTGAAAGTGTCGGATTTGAAACACGGTGACGTAATTCGAGTGGGTTATCAGCTTGCGTCGGCAAGCCTGCCTCTCATAGACCGATTTGCGGTATATGCAAGAGCGGAGGATTACTGCAGCGTGGACAATATAAAGGCGCAGTATATCTTAAGCGATAACGATACCACGATAGACAAGGTAAATCCCCGCTATCTCATAGGTCAGATAATAAGCGTGGTAAATAATAATATGATAATTCGTTATAGAGACTATGCCGGAACGGAAAAATTCCTTGTGGCAAATAAATATGCAAGCAATGCGAATAAAGGTTTTGTGCTTTACAATAAGACAACGGGAACGATAAGCGCCGCACATGAGCTTTTGATATGCAAGGACGCACTCATATACATTCCGTATACCACAAGCATAAGCTACGGAATTATCGTCGGTGAGGAATAAAGGGGGATTGCCTGATGAAAAAACTTAAAAAGCTTTATATCTGCATTGCAGTGCTTTTGATGACGTCTGTGATAAACGCTCCGCAGCAGGTAAATGCCGCCGTGAATATGGAGGGCGTGCAGTCATATAATACGGGTATACGCGCAGTGCCTGTGCCGGGCGAAATGAAGATAGACGGCGATTTGGGCGACTGGGACAGATCGGGACGGATAAAGATGTTCCAGAACATAGATACAATAGAGTATTTCTGCAATGAAATGGGCGTTATGTATGATAATGAATATATATACATATATAATCAGATTACGGACGCAACACCGCTTGATAATATCACAGACCCTTACACCGAAGGCGTATACAGCTGGAACGGAGACTCGGTTCAGCTTCGAATACATTCCGACCATAATATGTGGATAAACTACGCATACCATAGCACGAAAGATGTTTGCAGCGTGTGGGTGGACTACTGGAACGGAATAGATTCAAATAATCTGACAAGCTTTAACTATGTAACGGAACCGGGCGGAACAAAGCTTTCCACCAAGAGCAAGGAAAGCCAGGCGGTTCATGATAACCCCGGAGAGATAAAAGCCGTAAAATTGGGGAACGGCAAAGGGTATATCATGGAGCTTAAACTGAGCTGGAAAATAGTGTTCAGCAATCCGAGCCTTGTAAAACCGAATTATACGTTTAATATGGGCGTAGATACAAACTACGGCATGGTAGGTAAGGTCGGCAGGGTATCCACATACCAGGATAATATAATTCCGGGCAAACGTGTAAACTCCTTTTTCTGGACGGCAAGAGAGGCATGGGGAAAGATAACGCTTTCCCCGACGGGAAATTTAACTCCGATTGAGTATATACCGGACGCCAAGCTTGACGCCGGCAGCATACCTCTCGAATTTGACGTCCCAAAAACCGCTAAATATATATCGGTCAATATAGAGGACGGACAGGGAAATATAGTGTGCAACTTCAAGAGAGCCGCAAAGATAACGGACGATATGGTGCAGAGCGAAAAAGGCGATACTAAGCATTTGTCGATTAATTGGGACGGCAGAGATAACGGCGGATTGGTTCTGCCTGCCGGCAAGTATACGATAAAAGCGCTTGTTCATGACGGTATAGATGCGGTTTACGATACCTATTTCTACGGGCCGGGACAGTGCCCGTGGGGAACGGGTATGAAAGAAAGCTGGCTTTCCGACCACTCAAACCCCAGAAATGTTATTGCCGTAAACGGAGATATATTCATTGCGGCGGCACATTGCGAGGGCGGTTCGGCACTTATAAAAGTAAGTGAGGACGGCGAAAAGCAGTGGGGAAATATACGAGGCGCATATAAAATGACGGCGGACGATAAATATATCTATTCCGTACCGGCATCGACATTCTTTGAAGGCGACGGCTCCAGCGGAAACTATATTTTAATAAGGGTAAACCAGGACGACGGAGGCTACAAAGCATTCGTTGACGAAAAAGGCGAAGAACGTGACCTTGCATATTATCTCAGCGATATTCTGGGAATACATAACAATTCAAAACAGATGCCCGAAGTAGTCGGAATGGCGGTAACGGACGATTCTCTTCTTATAGCTACCTCGGAGCGAGGCTCGACGGTGCAGGGAAAAGGCTTTAAATATATAAGCAGCATAAATGTAGTGGACAAAGAAACGCTTATAATGAAAAAACGCATAAAGACGGACGGAATAGGCGACCTTGCAACGGACAAAAACGGAAACGTATACGGCATTTCCGGCAAGGGAATAGCGAAAGTAAATATCGGCTCGGGTACGCTGAAAAAGCTGGCACTCAAAAATCTTCCGCAGGATTTCGAACCCATAGGTCTTGCAGTGGATAACGGCGGAAATATCGTAACCTTCGATAAAGGCAGCGATATGCAGATAAAGGTGTTCAATCCGAATACTGGCGAGCTTGTGAGAACGGCCGGCAAAAAAGGCGGCAGAAGCTTAACGGGCAAATGGGATAAAGACGGCTTGATTTATAAAGTAACGAGCGTAGCCGTAGACAGCAGAAACCGTATATGGGCGGTTGAAAATACCGATACCCCAAGACGTGTTTCCGTATGGAACGAGGACGGCACGTGCGAAAAGGAATATATCGGCGGTACGTATTATTCGTCCTCCGGTGCAGCGCTCCATGCGCAAGACCCCGACGTAGCATATTTCGGGCCTGTCGAAATGAAGCTCGACAGAGAAAATCAGACGTATGAGGTAACAGCGGTAATAGGGCATACGCAGGACGAAGAGAATTATCAGGAAGAGAAGAACGGTATCAAAAACCAATTTTTCAGACCGATAATACAGACCGGCAACTACGGTGTTGCTTCCAGACATTTCAGAAGCGACGCTTCGGGAAAAATGCGTGAATATATCTTCCAGGGACCGACATATTGCAACGTAGACCCAAGCATACTCTTTATGCAGCGTGACGACGGACTGTTTCACCCTGTGTTCGGAATAGGTCTTGCGGGTCAGTTCGGATTGAGCAAATATTCTGTCGGCAAGGCGCTTTCAAATGAGAATATAATAAACGAAAACAGCTTCGTTATGTGGAACGATACGAATAAAGACGGAATGGTGCAGCGAGAAGAGGTTACGGCACTGAATGACGGAGTAACAAATGTATTTGCACCGGATAACGGCTGGACGCACGATATAACGGATAAGCTCGAACTCATAAGAGGTTGGAATCTCTGGAAACCGGCATATTTCGAGGAGGACGGAACGCCCGTATATACAACCTATTCGGTAACGCCGTGCAAATCGAAAACGGGTGTGCTGTTCGGCGGAAACAAATGCTTCTATTATGATAACGAAAAGATTTTCGTACAGGATATAGAAAGCGGTAAAAATCTCTGGGAATATGAAAACTATTACAGCGGAGTTCACGGCTCGCATTCCGCACCTATGCCGGAGGACGGCTCTGTAATGGGCGCACTCATGGTGTTGGGTCATGTGAATACACAGGCGGGAGAAATATTCGATATAAGAACGAATATGGGCAACGATTGCCTGCTCACCGAAGACGGATTTTATCTCCAGACGCTTTTCTCGGACAACAGACTTGCCAGAGGAACAATGCCTGCAACTATAGACGATGCGATAGGCTTCAAAATGAACGACCTCACAAACGGCGGCGAAGCTTTTAACGGAGTGCTTGTCAAGCAGGACGACGGCGGAATACGAGTAATTACCAACGTAGGCAGACAGACCGCCGTTATAGCGAAGCTCGAGGGCTTCGATACAATCGTGAAAACAGAACCATATGTTCTCAATCTGACTCCGGAGCTTGCAGACAAGGCGAAAGCGCATTATTATAAAATAAAAACGCTTGAAAAGCAGAATTCCGAGGCGGCAGCCGTATCGAAAGAAATTGTCGTAAGCAAGGTAGAACCCGGAACGATTACGATAGACGGCGAAGTCGGCGATTGGGAAAGCATAGGAAACGAGGTAGAACTCAAAGACGGTACGACCGATGAATTTGCAACGGTCAAGCTGGCATACGACAGCGAAAAGCTCTATATCGAATATACCATGAGCGACGATACGCCTATGGCGAACAGCGCAGCGGAATTCCAGACGCTGTTCAAATACGGAGATATGGTAGACTTGTGCCTAAGTCCGTCCGGAAACACCGCAAGTACAACACACAGCGGCGACGAACGTATCATGATGTCGATGTACAAGAACAAACCGGTTGCGGTTCTCGCTCGTCAGATAGAATCTTCATCGGATAAGAACGAATATACATATTCGTCACCTGTTATGAACGTTCATTTCGATAACGTAAAGATTCTTACGGAAGCCGATATCGTAATACAGAGAATGCCGACGGGCGCAGTTATAGAAGCTGCAATTCCGCTCACTTCTCTGGGACTTGAAGGAATAACTTCCGGCAAGGCAATTGTCGGCGATTTGGGAATGATACCCTCCGATGAGGACGGCATGAGAAACAAAGCGAGAATCTATTTCTATAACAAAAAGACGGCGCTTATTTCCGACTTGCCGTCGGAATCCAAGCTTACACCGAACGAATGGGGAAAGATTAAGTTCGAGTAAGTATTTAATTTTGGTTAAAATATTGCTTTTCCGCACACTGCAATATTTTAATATATACAACTCCGCATAAAAAATAAAAAAACCGGCGGTATTCAACTTGCCGCCGGTGAAAGAAGGGGAAGATGGAAAAATGAAACTAAAAAGAACATTTGCACTGGCAATGGCGCTGACATTCAGTATGCCGGTATTCGGTACAGCGTTTGCGGAATCAACTATAGACGACGGTCTGCTGTTCCGCTATACGTTCGAAACGGCGGCTACGGATTCCTCGACGGGTATGTATGCTGTAATTCCGGATATGTCCGGCAACGGCAACAACGCAACGGTTTTGCAGGGCGCACCCGGTCAGGACTTCGATGTTCGTGACGGCTGCGGCGTATTTCCGGGTGTGGGCGACTACAACGAGCCGTGTGTAAACCAGTTTAACGGAAATGCTCAGTTCGGCTCGGTTCTTAAAATGCCCGATAATATTAATAAGGGCGTTGACGAATGGAGTATGTCGATGTGGGTAAGCGCAGATGATGATTACACTGTCGGAAACATATGGAATAATTGCAAGCCGGGATTTATGACGCAGGGGTTGTTTAATTTCTGGAGCATACCGGAAAGAGATGATTTCTACGACTACGACCATGCAGGCGGAAGTTACACCGGTACATTATGGGGTGACGGAAGCTTTTTGAACACAGATCGTCTTTCTGTTCAGGGACGTTTTTACAGACGATTTGAAAGTGAAGATGTACTTATAGGAATACAGGAAAGAAGCAGCAGCGGTACGTGGTATAACTGCCTTAGTCCTGACGGCTTGAATGAAAGTTCGGAATGGGTTCTTGTAACGTATGTATATAAGAAGAATGACAACGGAAAGTATAATGCATATTTGTATACGAACGGTATTTTGCAGACACCGGCGGCAGGCACTCCCGAATTCAACCGCACTCTCAAGGATTTCGGAGAGTCGGCCGGCGAGCATAACGGAAACTATATCGGAAGATTATCATGGGGAATATCAAACAATGTAGCTATTCCGGATTTCAAAGGCATGATGGACGACATAAGAATGTACAACCGTGCTTTGAAAGAGGACGAGGTTAAGGAGCTGTACGAAACAACGGCGGCAGGTTACCAGGATATGGAAACACCGGCGCTTACGGCGGAAATAGATACTTCGGAAGCGGGCAGCGCCGTTATTACGCTGGCGAATACGCTTAAGGATACGGTTAAGGTAGTATGTGCGGCTGCGGCATACGATGCGGACGGCAAGCTGAAAGATATTAAGTTTGATACCGCAGATGTTGAGAACGGTGCGGCAAACGTAACAAAGACGATATCTTATACCAAGCCGGAGGGCGGCAGCGTTTCCGTATACGTATGGAATTGTGCAAGCATGATGCCTTATGCAATGGAAATAATTCAATAAAACCTTTTAAAATCCCATAATATTGCAAAAACGGAATGCCCTGCATTCCGTTTTTGCAGAAAAGATATATTTTGAAAACGAAAAATTATTGATTTTTATTGCAAAATGCTGTATAATATTAGTATATAATTGGGAAAGTGGTGGCGCTGATGCTAAAGATTGTAATTGCAGATGATGACGAATTTGTTACATCGTGTTTGTACGAAATGATTGATTGGAACGCTCTCGAATGTGAGGTGGTCGGAGCTGCGGCGAACGGAGAAGAAGCGTACAGGCTTCTTTTGGAAACGAAAGCCGATGTTATGATAACGGACGTGAAGATGCCCGTTATGGACGGAGTTGCACTTGCGAAGAAAATACGTGAAACGGATTCCGAAACGGATATTATTTTTCTCAGTGCTTACGAGGATTTTGAAGCGGCTAAGGCAGGAATTAAATATAACGTGATAAATTATATTTTAAAACCGCTTGATGACAAAAAAGTAAAGGAACTGAATGAAATCATTACAAGCCTAAGAGATAAGAAAGAAGATTACGAATATTGCCGATATATGGTTACGGAAAAGGATTTCGAGAAGACGGTAACGGAAAACCTCGCAGAGGGAAATAAATGCTATTTCGAGGATTTTTTCAAGGATATATGCGATGGCATGACGTGGGAAAGAAATATGGCTTCCACTGTATGCATGAAGATGCTGAATATCTTGTACGATTATCTTTATACGATAGGTATTTCAAAGGTAGGCGAAGACAAGCAGGAAAGCAAAGAGGTTTTGAAAAATCTGACTTCAATATCGGAAATGTTTGATTATACGCATAGATTATACATAAATTTCTGTACAATATCGGAAACGAAACGGGATGCAAGTTATGAGGATATAGCGGTTGCGATAAGGAAGTTTATAAATACGCATTACGCAGATTATGAGATGTCGCTGCAGCTTATTTCGGAAACTTTTCATTTTTCGCAGCAGCATTTGCGCAGAATTTTCAAAAGGTCTATGGGAATGACGATAAACGAGTATATCCAGGAGGTGCGGCTTAAGAATGTGGCACGGCTTCTGGACAGTACGGATTATGCGGTGAAGAAGATTGCCGGGATGACGGGCTTTTCGGACGCAAACTACCTTTCGAGAAGCTTTCGGAAGAAATACGGTATATCGCCGAATGAGTATAAATATAAGATAGTGAAAAATATAAAATAATGCTATTAAAGGGGTGTAGCAAAACGAAACTGTTTTGTCGCACCCTCTTTTGCTAAAGCCCCTTTTTAATAGCATTAAAAACGTATAATAACAGCACAAAACGAACAGCGTGAGCAAAATATGCTGACATGAGCGAATTTTCATATTGTAAAAAAATTCGTAATATGATAAAAATAATATATAGATATTTATATGCATATGAATTTTTTTCAAACGGGAAATCAAATTTATCATACGGGGTTATTATATGGAAAATCCGTATTCGGAGATAGGGGGAATGAAAAATATAAAACATATTGAGTTGCTGCAAATATAATATCGGACGAGTGTAAAATTAAAAATGCGGCACAAAATAAAACATTGCATAAACATATAATGTTTGTATACTATCTATAAAAAATTTTATTTTCAAGAACGTATTTTTAATACTTTACAATCGGCTAAATATAATATGAAAAGGAGAAGAATAATGAAGAAAAGAATTATTAAAACACTTGTTTCGGCAGGACTTTGCTTTGCGCTGATGTCGCAGGCAGCTCTCGCAGAATGGGCATTTACGGGCGATGTCTTTACAAATAAGCTTGACAGCGAGGGCAATTTCGTATATGACGCTGACGGAAATGCGGTTATGCTGCCGTCCGGATTCAAAACAGAAACCGATACATACGGAGATTATAAGATAAACGGACATTGGTCGGTATGGACGCAAAGGGGCTGGACTTCCGATTTGAGCCAGGATATTATCCTTACAACGGATCTTAACGAATCTTTCGGCTCGTATGAAGAAGCGGCGCAGATGAAATATGCCGGCAGAACAAGAATGGTTAATGACATGTGTGAATGGAACGGCTATCTTTTTGTTGTGGCATACGACCAGACGCAGAGAAGAGCCGAGGACGGCGGACTGATGTATGCGAATAAGCAAACATGGCGAGATGATGACGCCGTTATAGTTTCCAAACAGGAGGACGGCACATATATAAGAGTAGACCAAAACGGAGAATTTCTGCTTGGTGAAGACGGAAACATACAGGAAGTGGAAAACTTTACTCCGAATAATAAATATCCGACGATAAATAATTCTATAATTCAGATTTACGATATTACGAACGGTAATAAGATTCATGTTGCCGATTGGGACTGCCAGGCGGGTTTGGGTATAAACGGTACGAGAAAAGGCGCAGACTACTCTGTATGCGGAATCGACGTTACGGACGACAGAATATATCTTTACATAGATCCGGCAGGCTATGAAAGCGATAATTCCTACTGGTATGACAAAACACGTTATCTCGGTCTTGAAGTATTTGAAAACAGCGTAAACAGAGATGAGGAAAGCTTTGAGATTCCGAACAGAATCGAGAAGGCGGACCTTGGAGCCGGAAATATGAATCAGCTTTCAAATGCAAAAAGCGTAGCAGTTGCTTCGCAGTACTTGAGAAAAGGATTTGTAGGAAACAATCTGATAACAATAAACAGATGTTATAATATCGGTTACAGTGCAAATGCAAATCTAAATCCTGTTGTTTCCGTTACCGATATAAGCAATATAGAAACGGAAAAGCTTGTTCCGACGCAGTACAATTGGAATATCTGGCTTGGTTATACGCCGGAAGCAGGTCAGAGCGGAGCTACATTATATGATTTTTATATGGACGGCAATATGGGTTATGCCGCAATTTATTATACAGCTAAGGAAGAAGATACTACAAAATATTGCACAGTTATAAAAGCTTATGATTTGACAGACCCCAATCATCCGGTATTAAAATCAACAAGCGAACCGTTTAAAACAGAATCAAGACCGTGGACGGTACAGGTGAAAAAAACAGGGAATTATATATATCTTGGTGTAAGTTACTTTGATACGGTTTCGGGTTCAACGGAGTTTGCTTCAAATAAGCCTCGTATTGTAATATATAATACGGATTTGAACAAAATAAATGACCTTGACCTCAAAGCGATGTATCAGGAAACACCTAACGAAACCATGGATATTTTCAGAGATATACACGTGATTGAGCCGATGGGTAATTATCTGTTTATAGAATGTCTGTTCGGGAGAAACAGAAATAGTTCGGTAGATTATGCAATACAGCTCAGCGAGGACAAAAGCGAGGTTATAACATATTCGCAGTCGAGAGGAAGGTTTTTCGGAATTAGTAACCAGGCAATAGCATACGGAAGCAGACTCTTCCTCGGCGCAAGCAGTCTTGCCGACGGAAGCGCACAGTATAATCGCGGAAGCTTGTTTAAAATTGCTACTGTAGATATGTCGTCCGCATTGCCTATGCATCTCAAGGTAGACAAAGTTCCGGAAGAAGTAAGCGTACCCTATACCATAACGGGAAGCCTTTCCGGCGTAACCGACCAGGGAGATATATTCACGGTTATGGTAAACGACGGCGCAACGGAAACGATAACGCTTGAGGACATCAAAAACTACGGCGGCACAGATGGCTCGGGAGATTACTGGGCACAGCTTAAATATACTGTTACGGAGCCGGGCGAATATACGGTGGTAATAAAGCCATTTAATGCAGACGGCGTTGAAGCAGATGACGCTGCGGAAACGGTAAGGTTTACGGCGAAGGCGTCGGAAGTACCGCAGGAATTCAAACTCAGCGCAAGCGCAGGCAAGATAGAGAAAGCCGGAAATATCAGCGTAACTCCGAAGGTTACGAACAATGACGGCAGAGGAGAAATCACGGCTGTACCGGCAGCGGCACTTTATAAGGACGGTAAGCTTGTAGATGTGAAAGCTGCGGCAGCACAGACGATAGAGGATAAAGCATACCTCAAGAGTCTTTCGGAAATAACGCTCAGCGTTCCCGAAGATACGGATTATTCGAAATATGAAATCAGAGTATTTTTGCTTAATTCCGTTTCGGATATGAAGCCTGTTGCGGCGAGCGCAAGCATTAAATAAGAAAATAATATCGGTTAAGGCGGCGAAGCGTTTGTTCCGCCGCCTTTAAAATATTACAAGATGAAAGCGAGAAAATATATGTGCGACCTTAAATTTTCGGTAATATCGGATTCTCATATTTCGCATATGGGCGATGAAAAAGAAAAATTTGAAAGAACGGTGAAATATCATGCGGATAATTTTCCGGACAGTGATTTATACATATTCAACGGCGATATTGTATACCAGGTAGACAGTGCCGAAGAACCGCAATGCAAAAATTTATATCCGATATGCTACGATACGGCGAACGATATTATAAACAAATACATACCGGAAAAGAAGAAAATATTTGTGATAGGAAATCATGAATTTCCGCAGGGAAATACGGAAGAGAAGATAACGGAAAAGGCTTTTGAAATGTGGCGGGAAAAATTCGGAGCACCGTTTCATGAGCATATTATAATAAAGGGGTATCATTTCATAAAAATGGGTGCTTATTCCTGGAATTTCACCGTCGGCGAAGCGGAAGAAGAATGGGCGGTAAGCGAGATAGAAAAAGCAAAATCGGACGGCGAAAAGCCGATTTTCGTTTTGCATCACGGAAGTATACCCAATACAGTGGCATTTTCGGAAAACAGCAGACTTTTTTCCGAAAGCTTTACAAAATATATAAAACAGCAGCCGAGAGTAATATTTATCGGCGGACATGAGCACAATCATTTTTTGGACGAAAAATCAATTTATCAGGACGGATTTACTATGATAAGTTCACCGATGTGCGCCGGGGTTTCGTGCTTTTCCGGCTGCGATTTTTTGAAGCCGAGGGTGGAGGACGTATCCCAAAGCTTATTTTTTGAGGTTGAAAACAACAAAGTCACGGTTATTAAGGCGGACAACGCCGCCAATAAGATATGGCACGAACCGTGGATTATTGATATAGAGGAAAATAAAAAGGGAATATTCAGATACGGCGAAGAAAGAAAGTGGAGATATCCGTGCAATTCATTTAATAGAAATGCGGAGATACGGGCATATCTCAAAGATGACGAGCTTGTAATTTCCGTGGAACAGCGGTTCAAAAACAACGGTATTGTCGAGTATTACGATATAACGGTTTCGGACGAGGAAAGAAAAAATGTATATCATACAGTGCGCCATACGGATTTTTACAGGCTTTCTATGGATATACCGCAGGATAGGTATTATGAAATGAGTATTCCGGAGCCGGAAAGCGGCAGATATGACATAGAAGTACGTGCGCTGAATTGCTTTTTTAAGACCGGCGGCGAGGTGCTTTGTACGACTATTGATATATAGCGGGAGGAATTTTTAAAAATGAGAAGAAAATTATTGTTTATTATACTTGCGGCACTGGCATTGAATACTTTCGGTGTGTCGGCATCAGCCGCAGGCAAGCTTGAAATCAATGTGGCATTTCAGAAAGAGTATCTCGATACGGGAAGCAACATATATTGCGTAAATGCAGAAAATAACGGCGATACGGCGGAAACATTCAGAATAACGGCGGCGCTTTATAAGGACGGAAAGTTGTCGGAAATGTCTGTCGGCAGCAGTCACACTCTTGCGGCAGGCAAGGATATATATTACACCGAAAGCTTTGAAGCGGACAGCGAAAACATGGGAAGCGAACTGAAGCTTTTCGTCTGGGACACGGAAAGCGGTATGAAACCGATAACACAGGTGTATATGCCGCAGGGGGTGCGGTTTGAATATACGGTGACGGAAAAGTCGGCGGTATCGGCAGGCGTTTACGACAGCGAGGACAGGCTTGTAAGAACGCTCTGGAGCGGCAGACAGACGGAAGCCGGAGTATATACGGGAGTATGGGACGGTAAGGACGACAACGGTTATCGTATGACGGACGGCAAATATACCGTAAAAATTATGACAAACAACGTTTCGTATACGCTTGAAACGGTGGTCGGCAACAACAGCGAATGGAGAAGTGCCGGCACGGTATTCCGGGGAATGAGCTTTTTAGGCGATATGGTATGCGCCGGAGATAAGATATATTATACGCAGCCGTATACCGAGGGCCACAAAACAGGTGCGTTCTTTTACAGAAACGATATTCATAAAGCCTGCAACAATGAGCGTTTCGGACTCTCCAACCAGACCTCGAGGCGCGTCGCTTCGGACGGCAATATGATTTATTACGGCAATACCGAGCCGGGCGGAAAAAAGAGTTTTGTATATGCTTATACGGCGGATACATACAAAGAAGTTGAATTTGAATACGGAGAAGCAACGACGAATATGTGGAATCAGCTTCGGTATAAAAGCGTTATAAACCTGCTGGAGCATGATTCCTGTGCGAATATAGGCGGTCTGGACGTACAGAAAAACGGAAATTTGCTTTTTGTTTCATACATATACACCGGAAAAGTTTATGTATTGAACAAAACTACGGGACAGAAGCTTTACGAAATGAATATATCAATGCCGCAGGCGGTCTGCTGTAACGATAACGGCGTGTGGGTAGGATATAAAAAGGATAACGGAAAAATGGCAGCGGTATATTATACTGCGGCGTCAAACGGAATGCTTACGAAGCAAGCGGAGCTTGCGGAAGAATTTGACGATATAAGGGATATTGCCGTATCTCCGGACAATCAGACGCTTGTGATAGCCGATGCGGGAAATTCAAACCGGATAAAAGCGTTTGATGTAAATTCACGTGCAAGAATATGGACATACGGCAGCGGCGAAAGCTATTCGGATGACCCGACGGTGTATGATGACAAGCTTATGTTATCTGTGAAAAACCCAATGACAAATTATACATTTGTGATGTATGAGGATAATAATACACTGTGGTTCGGAGATGTCGGAAACTGCCGTGCATTCAAGCTGGATTTGTCGGGCGGAAAGAGAACGCTTGCCGATATGCTGATGTTTCAGGACGGCTCGCACAATGCGGCGGTGGATTTGAACAATCCGACCAGAGTATTTACGAATCTGCGTGAATTTGAGATAGATTACGCCGAGAGCGACCCGGATAAATCGTGGAAACTGAAAAGAAACTGGATGAAACAGGCGGAAAATTTGTATTATTACGACCAGGGACTTTTTGCGAATCTGAATACGCTTTCAAACGGCAGAACGTATTGCAAAATTTATGAGGCAAATACGGCGGACAACGAATATACTAATTATTTGTATGAAATGACGGAAAACAGCCTGAGAAATACGGGAATTGAATTAAGCGATTACGAGCTGCAGAGGGACGGAAGCCTCGGACGCTATTATGTATACGACGGTAAGATGATTTGGGCGAAGAAAGAATTGAACGGATTTGACGAAAACAACAATCCGACATGGAAGGACGAAGAAATTGTTGCGTCCGCCGTTCGTGATAATTATTCGCCGACGCAGGGCAGCCGAAACACCATGCTGCCGATTACGGAGGGCGGTATTGTTGTGTCGCTGGCGAATAACAAGAACAAAACGCCGTATCAAGACAAGGCGATTATGCATTTGGGCGGGATAAATATAAATAAAAATCCGAATGAATGGGCATGGAAAACGTCGCCGCAGGGTGCGATAAATTACAGAGGTGCATTCCCGGAGGACGGCGTATTTGAAGCCGGAAACGGAGTGTCGGGCTGTGCAAGTGATGTGAAAACGCTCGGCAGGAATGTTATATACCAGTATCACGGCGAATTTTACCGCAGCGGTCAGACTAATAAGTTTTATCATTATTATGAAAACGGCTTGCTTGTCGGAGTTTTCGGCGGTGCGAATGCTCAGCCGCACAAATACGGAGAAAATCCGGAACAGTATGTTGCCGGAAATGCCTTTGATTTTTATTTTGTGCAGCCGGAAGGCGTGAGTGATTATTTCTATATTTTCCAAAACGACGAGTCGCACAAGGACGGCATTTGGAGAACGAAAGTGACAGGTCTTGACAGCATAAATACGCAAAGCCGTGAGGTTGAGCTTAGGAGCAATTTGCACAACGGACTTGTTTGGGAATATTTCAGCGAAAAGGGATACGACATTGTCAAACGTACAGCAGGCGGAATAACGTCGGTTTTTAATAATCAAGATATAGCAGCGGATACGGAGCAGGATTTTGTAATACGCTACACGGGATATTTTAAAATGCCGCCAAAGGCGAAACAGCTGCTGTGCAATACGTCGGGCATGATGAAGATAACGCTTGACAACAGTGTAATTTATGAGAAAACGGGAAGAAACCTTATAGATTTGCCAAAGCTTGAAACAGGAAAGCTGTATCCTATAGTTATTGAATGTACCAAAAACGGAGATAGCTTCGGCAATCCGAAAATACTTATAAAATACAGCGGGAATTCAAGGTATTTTGAAATGGATTCACTGCTTTATCACGACAACGAAAAATACGGGAATCCGTCCGTGAAGGAATACAATCTTATGGAGGGGCTGCCGTTCGACAGCTTACTGAGCGAGGACACCTGCGGCTGGATTATTCCGAAAAATCCGGTGTCACAGTTTACGAATCTGAAAACAAACGTATTGGTCGATGCATTCAGCGAACCGAGGGATTTGGCATTTTCAACGTATACGCATTGGAACGATTCCGCAACGGATACATATGCGGAAATATCAAGACTTCTTCCTTCAGCGGAAAATGGTATAAAGAATTGGTCGCTTGATTCAAATGTTGCGATAGAAGGCTGGATGAACGGCGGAGTTCTCGGTGATGAAACGAAGTCAACCGGCAGACACTTTGATGTTTTAGACGAAAACGGTAAAATAATATCGAGGTTTTTCTGGGGCAGAGGCGATAAAGCCGGCGACGGCTATTATGCCTATGCAAACGGCGTTAAGCTGTATCAAGGCGAGCAGCAGGGCAATTTTGAGGGAGTATCAACGTATATTTTCCATGAGTTCAGCACCCCGTCAAGCCTTGTTATAAGCGGAAGCGAGCGGGGAATTACATTTGAATATTACGGCAAAAGCGTTACGCTGCCGGTATATGAAAACGGAGCCGATTGGAGCAGACCGGCAAAAGTCAGGGTATCGCAGTTTCATAACAAGCAGCTGAATGCGAATGTCGCAAATTTTACGTTCTATATCGAAAGTATGGACTATACATTGAATTATTAAATGAAAGGAAAATTATATGCGTTTAAAAGCATTAAAATCGGAGTTTGAAAAAAATAAAAGAATATACGAAAACACAAAACTTGAATTTGAAGGAGTAGGTGGATTGGACGTATACAATCCGTCAATACCGTTTTCGATGAATGGAAAAGAGTATATTTTCGGCAGAGTCGAGAACAGAGAAGAATGGGCAAGAAGCTGGGTAAGACTTTTTGAAAAGACGGACAGGGACAGATATAGATTGGTGAAAGACAGCATGATTTATCAGCTGGAGGACCCGTATATTGCGTTCATAAATGATGAGCTTGTTCTCGGAGGAACGCATGTGCGCTATTCGGCAGGGAAGATAGACACGTATTACGGCTATTTCTACCGTGGGACGGATATAAACAATATGTATTATTTTACTACGGGACCGGATTATATGAAAGATATTCGGCTTGTGCAGCTGCAGGATAAAAGGATAGGGGTTTTTTCTCGGCCGAGAAGCAGAGAAATTTATGAGAAATACGGCAGCGAATCGGTTGTCGGATTTACGGTGATTGACAGCTTGGATGAACTTACGGCGAAAAAAATAGCGAATGCCAAAGTAATAGACGGACTTATAGGAACGGAGGAGTGGGGTGGCTGCAATCAGTGTTATCTGCTGAAAAACGGCAAAATCGGCGTTATAGGGCATCAGTCATATGATGATAACGGTATATCGGTGTATATGAACACGGCATTTGTATTCAATCCGGAAAATTTTGAAGTTTCCGATTTTAAAATTATAGGAACTCGCAGCTGTTATCCGGACGGGCCGGCGAAGAAACCGAATTTGGTAGATTGCGCATTTACATCGGGGATTGTTATGCGTGCCGACGGAAAAGCCGATTTGTACAGCGGAATCGGCGATACGGAAGCCGGAAGAATAACAATAGATTATCCGTTTGATGAGATTCTAAGCACCGTATTGTGTACATACTGATACCGAAGAATATTACGGAGAAAAATTGAAATCTACGAGTAATCAAAAAACCACAAATAAAAACTTGATTTGTATTATACCGGTAATGTTAGATATTGTTGCACAATTAAAGGACAAAGAAAGAGTGAAATAATCTGCTGCATAATTAAAATGCCGAGAATAGGAATAAACGCATATGCTTGAATTACTATTTTCGGCATTTTAATTGTTAGTTTTTACTTATCCGTTTTTTCTGCACTTGCTTGTACTTTGCATTTGCGTACCACAATTCAGCTTTGCTTAATATGTACCACAATCTTATTTATCCGACCGCCCAGCAACACACCAATCAAACTTCCGCTCCAATCCTTTGCGAGGTCTATAAATTCAAAAGCCCTGCCGTCAACAAAAAACTCCCGGTGTATCTCGTCCGTAACGGCGTACAGCATGCACACCGTAAATGCCCACAGGAATTTAAATTTAAACTTGCACTTGCCGCAAAAAAGCGACACAAACACCCCGAGCAGAAAAAACAACGAAAAATGTGCAATACTGCGCACCGTTTCATCTGACAATCCCGTTTCCGCATGTTCATTCAGCGCATCTGTCACACTTTGGCTCAATGCGCCCGAAGTCGGTAAGTCTTGTGCGGACAGCATAAATATTACTGCCGCACA
>CAKVOK010000048.1 GCA_934792465.1 uncultured Clostridia bacterium
GCACTTGAACAATTACAAAATGCCGAAAAAATTAGTATATGAGTGCATTTTGTAATTGTTCAGCAGTCATTATATAGCAATGAAATGCTACAGTGGTATTGGCACATTTACTTTTGTAACCGAAACAGATTGTTTTAAAAAGACAAAAACAACTATTTCAGATGACGGAAAGGCATTTGATATAAAGTGCGGAAATATTGCAAATGGAAATACTGTTTTTTTTGCATAATAACGGAAAGTTTATCGAAATACAATCCGAAAAATACAACGGCGCAGATATTTCATTTACAACCGATAAGATATACACAAGCGCAAAGGTTATGGTTTTGGAAAGCCTTAACATCATAAAGCCTGTATGCAATGTTGAAGCTGTAAAAATAAATTAAATATTCTCAATCTGTTAAAAGGACGGCTGAAATTGACCGTCCTTTTTAAGTGCGGTCAGATGTAGATAGTACGCCGCTGTAGGTATATTTTTTATAATATGATAAAATATATACTTGAAAGGTGTGTGAATAAAGTGGGCGAAAAAAATGTTACGAAAGAACTAATCAATAATTTCAAAATTTATCTATACGAGGAAGAACGGAGCGACAACACCATAGAAAAATATATGCGTGATATTCGGTTTTTTCGAGAATGGTTACAAGGCAGGAGCATTGATAAATCGCTTGTTATCGAATACAAAAAAGAGCTGTGCGAAAGATATGCGGCAAAAAGCGTAAATTCAATATTATCCTCCATAAACGCATTTTTCACATTTATGGGTTGGTATGATTTGAAAGTGAAAACACTAAAAATTCAAAGACGTATATTTGCGGATAAGTCAAAGGAATTATCAAAATCAGAATATGAACGGCTGTTGACGGCGGCAAAGGATAAGAAAAATGAACGCTTATATTATTTAATGCAGACAATAGCAAGTACAGGTTTAAGGGTATCCGAAATAAAATATGTAACTTGCGAAGCTGTCAGGCAAGGGCAAGCGGTTATAAACTGCAAGGGTAAAATCAGACAAATATTTTTGCCGAAAAAATTATGTCAAATGTTGAAGAAATACATTAAATCCCGAAAAATAAAAAGCGGTTCGGTATTTATTACGAGGAGTGGCAAACCTCTTGACCGATGTGCAATATGGAAAATGCTAAAAGATTTATGCGAAAGTGCCGGTGTATCAAAAGACAAGGTATTCCCTCACAATTTCAGACACTTGTTTGCACGGACATTCTATTCTTTGCAAAAGGACATTGTAAGGCTTGCCGATATTCTCGGTCATTCATCTGTCGAAACTACTCGCCTTTATACAATGGAAAGCGGGACGGAACATATAAAGCAGCTTCAAAAGCTCGGTTTGCTGCGGTGTTGAAAAAAATTACCGCATAATTAATATTATGTGGTGATTTTTATGATTAAAATTAATTTTCTTTATGATATTTATTAGATTATAAAGGCAATACTGCGCAAGCAGTTTACATTCATTAAAATAATAACAAATCATACATATTTTCGTGCCGGTCGGCACTGTAATATATTATAACATAAAAATATTTTTTTGTCAATAAAAACAAGCGTATAAAGAAAGGTATGGTTTTAAGACCAATGCTGAACCGATTCCTAGGCAGGCATTACATTGGTCTTAATTAATTATATTCGGACTGTAAAAAAGGATTTTGTATACCACATAATATTAATTATGTAGTATACGGAGGTAATTATGTACATACGAAGCAAAATCCTGATTGCGGCAAACAAACTTTTCAAAGCTCCGATACACCCGTTCAATTTGCAGAATAACGGTGTCGAAAGCTATGCGGAATGGCAATTTGAGAGAGGGCAGCGAACAATAGAAAATTTTCTTGTTGAATACTCTGCAAAACAGATATTCAAAGACAAAATCATAATCGATATAGGCTGCGGCGCAGCAGGAAAATCTCTTTATTATGCGACTTTGGGTGCAAGAAAGGTATACGGACTTGAAATACTCGAAAAATACCGCAGTGCGGCAGAAAACACGGCGGCAGAAAAGGGTCTGTCTGATAAATTCGAGTTTGTCTGCGGAGATTCGGCAGCGCTGCCTTTTGAATCCGATTTTGCGGATTCAATAATAGTAAACGATGCCATGGAGCATGTCGCCGACCCGGCGAAAACAATATGCGAAATGCTTCGTGTCCTAAAGCCGGGAGGCAGAATTTTTATAAATTTTCCTCCATATTACCACCCCATGGGTGCGCATCTTACGGATGTAATATATATTCCGTGGGTTCAGCTGTTTTTTCCCGATAAAATTCTTATAGAAAGCTATAAAAAGCTTGTGTCGTCCGTACCGGACGGCGGCGAAAGAATCAAATTCAGAATTTCCGCAAATCCGGAGGGTGAAGAATATTTTTCGTATATAAACAAAATGACAATAAAAAAATTCGGCAAAATCCTCGGCAGACTCGGTATAACCCCGGAATATTACAGCGAAATTCCGCTGAGAAAATATTTTGCATTTCCGGCGAAATGCCCCGTTATTAAAGAAATGTTCATAAAAACCGTGGTATGCGTAATCAGAAAATAAATGCAATAATGCAGCTTTAAAAAATTTTATTTTATTTTTTCACCCCAACTATTGACAAAGAACCAAAATAATCCGCAGATACAGCAAATGCATCTGCGGATTGATAAAGCAATTTAATTCTGTTATATAATTGCAAGTTCAGTATCTTTATCAAATATGTGCATTCTTTCCATTTCAAATGCAACCTTGATGTCGTCCTGAGGTTTAGCTGTTGTTCTCGGATTAACTCTTGCAACGAAGTTCATACCCTCGATTGTAAGGAAGAGGTGAGTTTCAGCACCCATAGCTTCCGTTACGTCAACGTGAGCGTCGATTATGCTGTCTGTAAGAGTAGAGAGATACATCGGTTCGTCATGAACGTTTTCCGGTCTGATACCGAAAACAACTTCTTTGCCGATATAATCTTTGAGCTTATCAGCCTTGCTGTCGGGAACTCTGATTTTGTTTCCGTTAAGGTCGATGTAAAGAGCTTCACCCTCTTTAAGAACCGTAACGTTTGCAAAGTTCATCTGCGGGCTTCCTATGAATCCTGCAACGAACATATTAACAGGGTTCTCGTAAAGTACCTGCGGATTGTCTATCTGCTGGATAACACCGTCTTTCATACAAACGATTCTTGTACCCATTGTCATAGCCTCTACCTGGTCATGTGTAACGTAGATAAAGGTTGTCTGAAGACGTTTGTGAAGCTTGTTAATCTCTGTTCTCATCTGAGCACGGAGCTTCGCATCAAGGTTTGAAAGAGGTTCGTCCATAAGGAATACCTGAGGTTCACGAACGATTGCACGGCCGAGTGCAACACGCTGACGCTGACCGCCGGACAAAGCCTTCGGTTTCCTGTCGAGAAGATGTGAAATATCAAGAACCTTTGCTGCTTCTTCAACTCTCTTTTTGATTTCAGCCTTAGGCGTTTTACGGAGTTTAAGACCGAACGCCATATTTTCGTATACTGTCATGTGCGGATAAAGAGCGTAGTTCTGGAAAACCATCGCAATATCTCTGTCCTTAGGAGCAACATCGTTCATAAGTTTGTCGCCTATGTACAATTCGCCCTCGGAAATTTCTTCAAGACCTGCAATCATACGAAGTGTCGTTGATTTACCGCAGCCCGAAGGTCCGAGCAAAATTATAAATTCTTTATCGGCTATGTCAATATTAAAATCTTTAACGGCTTCAACGCCGCCCGCATATCTTTTGTATATGCCTTTTAAGCTTAAGCTTGCCATTATAAATTCCTCCCATAATATATCGAACTGATTTCGATTGACAAATATCTATGTTTATATTGTATCACTTTTTTCAATTTTTGAAAATAGTAAAATTATATAAATAAAATATTCTCAATTGTCCATTTTGCACATATCGCCGTCAATATTTCTCATTGAAAGTGAAATACGTCCTTTTTTAACGTCAATATCAACAATTTTGACTTTTCGCACATCCCCCACGGACAAAAAATCTATAGGATGTCTAATAAATTTATCACATATTTGTGATATATGCACAAGTCCGTCCTGATGCACGCCGATGTCTACAAATGCACCGAAATCCGTTATATTTCGCACCGTTCCCGTGAGCACCATTCCGGGTCTTAAACTTTCTATGCTCAGAATATCCGAACGCAGATTCGGTTTCGGAAGTTCGTCCCTCGGATCTCTGCCGGGCTTTAACAATTCGTCTATAATATCATTGATTGTCGGCATACCTATATTATGCTTTGCGGCAATCTCCGAAAGCTTTGCGTTTTTCGCTTTCTTGCCGAGTTCCTTTATATTTCCGTTTTTAACGTCGTCAAGCGTATATCCGCAGGCAGCCAAAATATCCTCCGCAACGCTGTACGATTCCGGGTGAACCGCACTGTTGTCGAGAATATTTTCCGATTCCGGTATTCTTACGAATCCGGCGCACTGCAAAAATGCCTTATCGCCGAGTTTTTTAACCTTTTTGAGTTCTTTCCTGTCCCTGAATGTGCCTTCGCTGTCGCGGTATTCCACGATATTTTTCGCCAGTGCCGGTCCTATGCCGGCAACGTACGAAAGCAGCTGTGCCGAAGCCGTGTTTATGTCCACACCCACGGAGTTTACGCAATCCTCAACAACACCGCTCAATGCGTTTCCGAGGTTTTTCTGGTTCATATCATGCTGATATTGCCCTACCCCGATTGATTTCGGGTCTATCTTCACAAGCTCCGCAAGCGGATCTTCCAGACGTCTTGCAATGGAAACCGCACTTCTCAGCGCAACATCGTAATTCGGAAATTCCTTTGCACCGAGCTCGGACGCCGAGTATACGGACGCTCCGGCTTCGCTGACCATCATATATTTAACCTCATGCGGTGCTTCCTTTATAATATCCGCAATAAAAATTTCGGATTCCTTCGAAGCCGTGCCGTTGCCCACTGCAATGAGCGAAACGTTATGCTTCTTTATAAGTCCGAGCAAAAATGCCTTTGCCTTATCCTTATCGTGATTCGGCAGTGTGCAGTATGCAATGCCCGTATCAAGCACCTTGCCGGTGCAGTCTATAACGGCAACCTTGCAGCCCGTTCTGTAGCCGGGGTCGAATCCGAGTACGGTACGGTCTTTTATCGGCGGCTGCAAAAGCAGCTGACGCAGATTCTTTGAAAATACGTCTATTGCGCCCTCCTGTGCCGTATCAGTCAGTATATTTCTTATTTCACGTTCGATAGACGGCGAAATAAGTCTTTCGTATGCGTCCGCCGCCGCCTCTCTTACGGCAGGCGATGTCACGGTTTCGGGATTTGCAAGCACCTCTTTGCAAAGACGAAGCTTTATAACCTCATCGTCCACACTGATTTTCACGCTCAGAAATCCCTCTTTTTCTCCTCTGTCTATGGCAAGCACTCTGTGGTTTGCTATAGTCTTTACCGGCTGATTAAACTCATAATATGCGCTGTATACGGAATCCTCGTCCTTTGCCTGCTTGGATTCCACAATGCCGGTATCATACGTATATTCGCGTATCATTTTGCGGTAGTCGGCATTATCCGATATATTTTCGGCGATAATATCCTTTGCGCCGTCTATGGCGTCCTGTACCGTCATAACCTCTTTTTCGGGATTTACATACGGTTCGGCAATTTCCTCTGTTGTGCCGTCTGTCACGAGCTGCGACATGATAATATCAGCAAGCGGTTCAAGCCCCTTTTCCTTTGCAATAGTCGCACGTGTACGGCGTTTCGGGCGGTACGGGCGATAAATATCCTCAATTTCGGATTGTGTGGAAGCCGCCGTAATGGCTTTTAAAAGTTCGTCCGTCATTTTGCCCTGTTCCGTGATAATACGAATTACGTCCTCTTTTTTTGCTTCAAGATTTCTCAGATATTCAAGGCGGTCGTTCAGCTTTCTTAAAACCGTATCGTCCAGACCGCCGGTAACCTCCTTGCGGTATCTGGCGATAAACGGTATCGTATTGCCCTCGTCAATCAGCTTTACGGTGTCGTCAATCTGTTTTAAGCTTACGTTCAGTTCCTTTGATAATACTTCATTTATATTCAATTCTATTCCTCTTTTCTTATGACAACCGTAATATCGCTGTCCTTTTCGTCCAGAAGCTTCGTCCCCGTCGGAACAAGCAGCTGTGTTTTAAATTCATTTTCATTCTTTATGCCGGATACATCAACCACTGCGGTGGAAATTACGTTAATATCCTTCAGTACGTCTATCTCGCCGCTGATTTTCACGTATTCCGGCGTAGCGGAAATCGTGTAGTCCTTCAGCTCTTTAGAAAGTGCCGGCACGACCTTCACTTTCTTGACCTTTAAAATATCCACGGAAACCTTAACGGTTTTCGTATCAATATGCATTCCGTCGATTTCCACGACGTTGCCGTCCTTATCATAAATTTCTGGAGTACATTCAAGCGTTTCGGATTTCTTTATTTTCGAGAGGTCTACCGTGATTCCGGCATACGCAACCTGTTCGAGTTCGAGCGACGGCGCAGTCACCGCTGCCTGCTCTATGCTCGGTGTTATGCTCTTTATTATATAATCGTCCGGCAGCGTGTTCTCCGTCTTTATATTCATGGGAACAAGCGTAGAAACATATTTATCCACATATACTTCAACGGACGCAGGGTGTATATTCTCTATATAAACTCCGCCCGGCTTGGAAATCTGCGGGCTTACGTTGTATCTGCCCGGCTGTTCGATATCGTTCAAATCGAGGTTTGCATAGTAACTCCCCTTAACCCCGGTTACAAGCGAGCGTTTTCCGGTAGCCGTAAACGACACATTTTCATCCGATTTTGAGATTATCGTCAGTCCCTCGTTCAGCTGATGCTGGCTCAATCCGCAGACAATCTGCACGTTTTCTATGCGGTTTGTGCTTTCGGGGTCTTGGGTCGCTATTACGTACATCCAGAGTATGACTGCAATTACAAGCGAAATAATCTTCAAAAACGTTTTGTTTTGCATTAATCCTTTGTCCATCTGCCCGTAACCCTCCTTAAAAATGATTTATCCGTTTTTTCCGGAGATGTCAGCAGCTTTTTAAGCCACGTTCCGAGGCTTTCCGCCGTGAGATTTCTCGTGAGATTGCCGCCGAGTGCAAGAGATATTTTGCCCGTTTCCTCGGAAACGATTATGGCGGCGCAGTCCGCCGTTTCGCTTATGCCGATGCCGGCTCTGTGGCGGGTTCCCAGCTCCTTGTTCAGCGTGTTGTCGTCCGTCAGCGGAAGATAGCAGCTTGCCGCAACAATCTTGTCGCGGCGGATTATAACCGCTCCGTCGTGCAGCGGTGAATTTTTGAAAAAGAGGTTGCCCAGAAGCTGTGCGGAAACATTGGCATTCACCGTGGTTCCGGTATTTATTATTTCGCCCAGCATCGTATTGCGTTCTATGACGATAAGCGCACCCGTTTTCGATTCCGACATTTCCTTTGCCGCCGTGCATATTTCGTTCACGGTGGAATCTATGTCGTATTCCTTGCTGTCAAAGCTCAAAAACGTGCCTATATTGCTTCTGCCGACCTTTTCGAGCGCACGGCGCAGCTCCGGCTGAAAGACTATAATCATCGCAAGAACTCCGAACTGCATTACGTATTTCAGCAGGTAATTAATCGCATTAAGCCTCAGCCATTCGCTTACCTGCGTTGCTATTATAAGTATGGCGATACCCTTTAAAAGCTGGACGGCTCTTGTTTCTCTGACAAGGCTCATCGCTTTGTATATCGCATATGCCACAAGGAGTATATCTATTATATCTGTCCAGCCCATATACAAAAATCTTGCAAACGGCTGAATAATTAAAAACGGCATAGGCTCACCTCCGGATTATTGAAATTTGTTCATTATCAGTCCTGTTATCAGTTTCGGATAAAAATAAGTGGATTTCTGCGGCATTTTTTCATTTGCGAGAGATATTTCCTTAATCTCCCGAATCTTCGTGGGGTTTAAGAAAAACGCACATTCAAAATCTCCGTTTTTAACAGATTCCTCGGCTTCTTTCGCATCTCTCGTATAGCAGAGATTCGTCTGATTTTTCATATTTTCCGCATTTATCCCGAAAAATCTGCCGAGGATAAGCGTGTGCAGAATCGTGACGTCCAAAAGGCGGTATGCTTCGGATTTCTGAATATTCTCACGCTTTGCGATTTCCGTGCTTTTCAGGCGCAGAAAATAGTAATAATCCTTGCCGGTATACATTGCAAAAACCTTGTCGTCCGCATTCTCCGCAAGCTTGCGTTCAATTGCTTCCGAAATACCGCTGTACGCATATATTTTGCTTACGTCGAAATTCTCGCTGAGCTGCTCTGTGACAGTCGTTTCGTCAAATCCCGGCACGTTCCTTACAAGCCTGTGAGTCGGGAACACGACAAGCCCTTTTTCCTCCATGGAAACAAGGAACATCATAACGTAGTTAT
This sequence comes from uncultured Clostridia bacterium, assembly GCA_934792465.1. GTDB lineage: Bacteria > Bacillota > Clostridia > RUG12999 > RUG12999 > CAKVOK01. The sequence goes on from CAKVOK010000048.1 coordinate 8,443, forward strand.
AAAGCTCTTTTCCCGTATGGTTCGGATTTTTCTTTATCATTTCGTTTCTGAAATTCAGTGCGGTTTCGTATCTGTGATGTCCGTCCGCAATGAAAAGCTGTTTACTTGCAAATGCTTCTTTCACCCTCGCTATGGTTTCTCCGTCGGAAATCTGCCACAGGCTCTGTGTAACCTTATCCGCCGATACGAAACAATTCTGCGGTTCGTCTGCGGAAGCCTTGCGTATTATCTCCGATACCGTACCGCTGTTATCATTGAACAGCGAATAAATCGGGCTGAAATTTGCGCCCGTGGCACGCATGAGGTTCAGTCTGTCCGTCTTTGCCTTTGAGAGTGTTTCTTCATGCGGAAGTATTATTTTCTTCTCAAATTCTTCAAGATGAACGAGGCACATAATACCTTTGTACGACAGCGTTCTGCCGTCCTTTAAAGTGAATTTCTGACCGTATATATAGAGTGACGGTGCGAAATCCTGGCGCAGAACCTCGGACTGCATCCAGTCTTCGAGAAACTCCGCACTTCTCGTATATTTATTATGATTATCGTCATCATCGGGAAATTCTTCGCCGTTTTCAAGACGTATAACATTGAACGGGTGTGCCTCATACAGCTCTTTTTGCTGTGCCGGCGAAATAATGTCATATGGGGGTGCGGTAACCGCCGCAAGGTCGCCCACCACATCGGTATTAAATCTAAGTCCGTTAAACGGTGCTATTATTGCCATTGTAATCTCCATGCCTTTCCGCCCGAAAAATTTTTATGCACGGGCAACTGCATATTAATATCTGTTCTGCCGCTTTCAATAAGGGGCTTTAGCCCCGTCATTCAACGTTTTCAGCGGGAGATTGTATCCCACCGCTGAAAAAAATCAAGCGGAATCCGCCGTCTACAGAGGCGGAGGACGTCTTAATTTAGTTATATCAGCAATGATATTTTATACGGTAAGACCGAGTTTTTTATACACCTTAAACATTGTTTTTGAAGCAATGAAAGATGCAGTCTGTTCGCTTTTCGTATATATTTCTTTAAGATAATCTTTATTACTTAAATAATATTCGTATTTTTCCTGTATCGGTTTGAGATGTTCCGCAACCGCTTCGCCGACCGCAAGCTTAAAATCGCCGTAGCCCTTGCCCTCAAATTCTTTTTCGGTTTCCGCAATCGTCTTTCCGGTAACTGCGCAGTAAATGGAAATAAGATTGTTTATACCGGGTTTATCTTCTCTGAACACAACGCACGATTCGCTGTCCGTTACCGCACGTTTGAATTTGCGTATTATCGTGTCCGTATCGTCTGTCAGCAGAATAAATCCGTTTACATTGGTATCGGACTTCGACATTTTCGATGCCGGATCTTGCAGGCTCATTATTCTTGCGCCCGTTTTTGGGATATATCCGTCCGGAATCGTAAACACATCGCCGTAAATTCCGTTAAATCTCATCGCTATGTCGCGGCAGATTTCGAGGTGCTGTTTCTGGTCGTGACCCACGGGCACGAGGTCTGCTTTATAAAGCAGAATATCCGCCGCCATAAGTGCAGGGTATGTGAAAAGACCGGCATTTATATTGTTTGCGTGTTTTGCGGATTTATCCTTGAACTGCGTCATTCTCGAAAGCTCGCCCATCTGCGTGAAGCAGTCGAGAACCCAGCCGAGTTCTGCGTGCTGGTGTACTCTGGACTGGAAAAAAAGCAGGCTTTTTTCCGGGTCTACACCGCAGGCAAGCAGAAGCGCCATAAGGTTTATCGAATTTTTTCTGAGCTCCGCCGGAACTTGGCGAACCGTAAGCGAATGTAAATCCGCAATTGCGTATATACATTCGTATTCGTCCTGGAGTGCTCCCCAGTTTTTAATAGCGCCTATGTAGTTGCCGAGCGTCATTGTTCCGGTCGGCTGAATTGCGCTGAATATTCTTTTTTTCTTATTTTCCATTATTGTTATCTCCTTTAATTATATGGGTAAATATTATCTTTCCGTTTTTGTTATTCGGGCAGATAATGCAGATTTGACAACCCCTCCACCGCCATAGGCGGTCCCCACACCTCCGCTGCACGGCAGCTTCCGGCGCCTCACACTGATTTTGACAACCCTTCCACCACTGACGTGGTCCCCACACCTCCGCTGCACGGCAGCTTCCGGCGCCTTGCACAGGGGAGGCATTGGTTTGTGGCACTGAATAATGTTTGTATATACCTATGTATCAGCTAAATTTTGCACTGTCGTGCAAAGCTAAATTATCTCGTTTTACTCGATAGCTAAATTGTTTCTTCGAAACAGCTAAATTAAATTCGCCTTGTAGCTGCCGTTAGGCGCCCTGACCGCAACGCAGTGTAGGGAAGAAGTGCCCTTGGGGTACAATTTAGCTGAACGTAGTTCAATTTAGCTGCCAGAAGCAATTTAGCTCGCCGATAGGCGCCCTGACCGCAACGCAGTGCAGGGAAGAAGTACCCTTGGGGTGCGAATTTAGCTTTTTACAGTGCTGCGGCAAGTGCTTTTATAGCCGTTTCAATCTTATCTTCCGCAACCATGGAATAATTAAGTCTGAATGTATTTGTCGGCTTTTCGATATCGACCATAAACGTGCTTCCCGGAACGAATGCAACCTTATTTTCAATTGCACGTTTCAAAACATCCGCACTGTTGCTGCCGTCATGCATTGTGCAGAACAGAAACAAGCCGCCCTCCGGGCGTGTATAAGTACAGGTTTTCGGGAAATATTCGTCCATAGCCGCAAGCATTTTTTTGCATTTTCTGCCGTAAAGCTTTCTTATCTCTTTTATGTGGTCGTCAAGCGAATATTTCGTCATATATTCCGCTGCCATCATCTGGTTGAGAAGCGGTGTATGAACGTCATTTACCTGTTTTGCGACAACCATTCTTTCAATTATCTGTTTATTCGCCGTAGCCCAGCCGATTCTAAGTCCTGCGGAAAGAATCTTTGAAAATGTGCCGTCATATATAACTCTGCCCTCGGTATCGAGAGATTTTATCGTCGGAACGTCCTCTCCCGAAAATCTCAAATCGCCGTACGGGTTATCTTCGAGGATAAACACGTTATATTTTGAAGCAAGTTCAAGAAGCTTTTTACGTTTTTCAAGACTCATTGTTATGCCTGTAGGATTCTGGAACGTAGCTATTGTATAAATAAGCTTTATTTTACCGGTTTTAAGGAGTTCTTCGAGCTTTTCCATGTTCATTCCGTCCTCTTCTATCGGAACGCCGTACAGCTTCGCTCTGTATGTACGTGCGGAGTTTAGCGTACCTATAAAAGACGGTTCTTCAACGGCTATTCCCTCTCCGTCGTTTACGAGAACACGCATTGCGAGGTCTATCGCCTGCTGTGCGCCTGTTGTAATTATCGTTACATCGTCCTCACCGGCAACACCGAGTTTCTTCATGCGCTCATGAACCAGTTCACGAAGCGGTGCGTAGCCGTCCGTTATGCCGTATTGCAATGCAACGTCCGGCTTTTCCGTCAGAATTTCTTTCGATATTTCCGCAAGCTCTTTCGCCGGGAATGTTTCCGGTGCAGGGTTTCCGCCTGCGAGCGATATTATATCCGACTGCCCTATAAGCTTAAAAATCTCTCTTATTGCAGACGCTTTGATACCCTTTACTCTGTCTGCAAACATATTCTGCATATCCATATTATGACCATTCCTTTCCCAAAACCAATGTCTGCCGTATACGGCAGTATATTTTAAAATATTGTAAAAATGCGCTAAGTCTGAGCAGTGCACAAAACGCAAACCTACATCATAATCAAGCCAACCTGCGTCCGCAGACGCATATTTATTTTATAAGTTATTCTTTCAAGACCGTGTACGGTCGCAGAAAGCAAGAAAAACAAGCTTTTAAGGAAAGTGCCAACTTTCCGTTATTTATTTGTACGTTTTTATTATGCTATAAAAGCAATACTGCGCAAGCAGTTTGCATTCCTATATTCGGCATCAATAAATTTTCCTTATATCCTGCGTCCGCAGACGCATATTTATTTTATAAGTTATTCTTTCAAGACCGTGAGCGGTCGCAGAAAGCAAGAAAAACAACCTTATAAGGAAAGCGTCAGCTTTTCGTTATTTATTTGTACGTTTTTATTATGCCATAAAAGCAATACTGCGCAAGCAGTTTGCATTCCTATATTTGGCATCAATAAACTTTCCTTATATCCTGCGTCCGCAGACGCATATTTATTTTATAAGTTATTCTTTCAAGACCGTGTACGGTCGCAGAAAGCAATGAAAACAACCTTTTAAGGAAAGCGTTAGCTTTCCGTTATTTAATTGTATGTTTTTATTATATCATAAACACTATATTTTGTCAACATCAAATACGCATTATAATGCGTAAAAACGGACTGCCGAAGCAGTCCGTTTTTATATAATATTATCCGAAATTATTCAATAATTTCCGTAACGATACCGGAACCTACTGTGTGACCGCCTTCACGAATAGCGAAACGGAGGTTTTTCTCCATAGCTATAGGTGTGATGAGCTCTACAGAGATTTCTACGTTATCTCCGGGCATACACATTTCTGTGCCTTCCGGTAATGTGATAACGCCTGTAACGTCAGTTGTTCTGAAATAGAACTGAGGTCTGTAGTTGTTGAAGAAAGGTGTATGACGTCCGCCTTCTTCTTTTTTCAGTACGTAAACCTGACCTTTGAATTTTGTGTGAGGATGTACCGAACCGGGTTTTGCAAGAACCTGTCCTCTTTCGATTTCTTTCTTGTCGATACCACGGAGAAGAGCACCGATGTTATCGCCTGCCTGACCTTCGTCAAGGAGTTTGTGGAACATTTCGATACCTGTAACAACTGTTTTCTTTGTTTCTTTGATACCGATGATTTCAACTTCTTCCTGAACGTGGAGTGTACCTCTCTCGATTCTGCCTGTAGCAACTGTACCACGGCCGGAGATTGAGAATACGTCCTCGACAGGCATAAGGAACGGAAGGTCTGTTGAACGCTCAGGAGCAGGAATGTAGTTGTCTACAGCATCCATAAGCTCTACGATAGGAGCGTATACAGGATCGTTGATGTCTGTTGATGTAGATTCGAGAACCTGGAGAGCCGAACCTTTGATTATAGGAATATCATCACCCGGGAAATCGTATTCCGAAAGAAGGTCACGGATATCCATTTCAACAAGCTCTAAAAGCTCAGGGTCATCAACCTGGTCAACTTTGTTCATGAATACAACGATGTAAGGAACGCCAACCTGACGAGCGAGAAGGATATGCTCACGAGTCTGAGGCATCGGGCCGTCTGCTGCGGAAACAACGAGGATAGCGCCGTCCATCTGAGCTGCACCGGTGATCATGTTTTTAACGTAGTCGGCATGTCCCGGGCAGTCAACGTGTGCATAGTGTCTGTTGTCTGTTTCATACTCAACGTGTGCTGTTGAGATTGTGATACCTCTTGCTCTTTCCTCCGGAGCTTTATCGATCTGGTCGTATGCTGTGTAGTCAGCTTTACCGGAGAATCCTAATACTTTTGTTATAGCAGCCGTAAGAGTAGTCTTACCGTGGTCAACGTGACCGATTGTACCAATGTTTACATGGGGTTTTGTTCTTTCATATTTAGCTTTTGCCATTTTTGTTTCTCCTCTCTTATATAAAGATTATTTTTCGTTTCGGTTAATGCCGTTCGGCACTAACCGAAAACTTATTTATCATTGCAAATTATTCAGCTTTTGCTCTTGATGAGATAATTTGTTCCTGAACACTCTTCGGAACTTCAGCGTAGTGGCTCGGTTCCATTGTATACTGTCCGCGTCCCTGTGTTATTGAACGCATATCCGTTGCATAACCGAACATTTCGGCAAGCGGAACCATAGCAGTAATCTGCTGAGCGCCGTTTCTTGCTTCCATACCCTGAATCTGACCGCGGCGTGAGTTAAGGTCGCCCATAACGTCGCCCATGTATTCTTCGGGAACGATTACAACAACTTTCATTATAGGTTCTTTCAGCACCGGGTCTGCCTTGCGGCAAGCGTCCTTGAATGCCATTGAACCTGCGATTTTAAATGCCATTTCAGATGAGTCAACTTCGTGGTATGAACCGTCATAGAGAGTTACTCTTACGTCAACAACGTTGTAGCCTGCAAGCACACCGCTCTGCATTGCGCCCTGGATACCTGCGTCAACAGCCGGAATATATTCCTTCGGAATAGCACCGCCGACGATGTTATTGACAAACTCGTAACCTTTACCCTCTTCAAGAGGTTCAACCTTGATTTTAACATGACCGTACTGACCTTTACCGCCGGACTGACGTGAATATTTGTTTTCAACGTCAACAGCTTTGCGGATTGTTTCTCTGTAAGAAACCTGCGGACTTCCGACATCTGCTTCAACCTTAAACTCACGGAGAAGTCTGTCTACGATAATTTCAAGATGGAGCTCGCCCATACCTGCAATGATTGTCTGACCTGTTTCTTCGTCTGTATAAGTCTTGAATGTCGGGTCTTCCTCTGCGAGCTTTGCAAGAGCAATACCCATTTTTTCCTGACCGGCTTTTGTCTTCGGTTCTATGGCAACACGGATAACGGGATCCGGGAATTCCATAGATTCAAGGATAATCGGGTGACCCTCATCGCAAAGCGTATCGCCTGTCGTAGTATTCTTAAGACCTACGGCAGCGGCAATATCGCCGGAATAAACTGTCTTGATTTCTTTTCTTTCGTTTGCGTGCATCTGCAAGATACGTCCTATACGCTCTTTATTGCCCTTTGTAGAGTTAAGAACATAAGAACCGGCTTCCATCGTACCGGAATATACTCTGAAGAAGCAGAGCTTTCCTACGAACGGGTCTGTCATAATCTTGAATGCGAGTGCCGAAAACGGTTCATCGTCAGATGATTTTCTTTCATATTCCGTACCCGATGTGTCGCCCGGAAGTGTACCCTTGATTGCAGGTACGTCTGTCGGAGCAGGCATATAGTCAACAATAGCGTCAAGGAGCTTCTGAACGCCCTTGTTTCTGTAAGATGTACCGCAAGTTACGGGAACCATCTTAAGGCCTATTGTTGCCGCACGGATTGCTTTTTTGATTTCCGGTATTGAAATCTCAGCACCCTCAAGGTATTTTTCCATGAGTGCTTCATCTGTTTCTACGATAGACTCAAGCATTTCAGCATGATACTGTTTTGCTTTTTCAAGCATATCTTCCGGAATATCTACTTCGCTTATATCAACGCCGAGGTCGTCGTTGTAAATATAAGCTTTCATTTTAACGAGGTCTATAAGACCTACGAAAGAATCTTCCGAGCCTATCGGAAGCTGTATAGGAACTGCGTTACAGTTAAGTCTGTCTTTCATCATGTCTATAACATTATAAAAGTCAGCTCCCATTATATCCATTTTGTTTACGTAAGCCATACGGGGTACACCGTAGTTATCGGCCTGACGCCATACAGTCTCGGATTGTGGCTCAACACCGCCTTTTGCACAAAGAACGGTAACACTGCCGTCAAGTACACGGAGTGAACGCTCAACCTCAACGGTGAAGTCAACATGTCCCGGTGTGTCGATAATATTTATTCTGTAAGTATTATGGTCGTTCGGGTCGTCTTTTTTCGTCCAGTGAGCTGTTGTTGCAGCGGAAGTAATCGTGATACCTCTTTCTTTTTCCTGCGCCATCCAGTCCATTGTGGAAGCACCGTCGTGCGTTTCGCCTATCTTGTGATTTACGCCTGCGTAATACAGAATACGTTCTGTAGTAGTTGTTTTACCGGCGTCGATATGAGCCATAATTCCGATATTACGTGTGAGTTCAAGAGAACAATCTCTTGCCATCGGAATTCCTCCTTTAAATTCAAATTACCAACGGTAGTGTGCAAACGCTTTGTTTGCTTCTGCCATCTTGTGTGTGTCTTCGCGTTTCTTAACCGCTGCGCCCGTGCTGTTGAGAGCATCGAGGATTTCGCCTGCGAGTCTTTCACGCATTGTTCTTTCGTTTCTTGCTCTTGAATAGAGTGTGAGCCAACGGAGACCGAGAGTTTGTCTTCTGTCAGGTCTAACCTCTATAGGAACCTGATAAGTCGAACCTCCGACTCTGCGTGCTTTAACTTCAAGAACAGGCATGATGTTGTCAAGAGCCTCTTTGAAAACTTCAAGAGGATCTCTCTGAGTTTTTTCTTTTATGATGTCGAATGCGTCATACACAATTTTCTGCGCAACGCCTTTCTTACCGTCATACATAATGTTATTGATAAGCTTTGTTACCAATTTGCTGTTGTACATTGGATCTGCCAAAACATCTCTTTTGGCAGCACATGATCTTCTTGGCACTGTACTTCCCTCCTTCATATTAATGATTCATAGGTACTCCGGCGGAAAAACTCCGCCCGTCAAGTGCGACGAGAACTTATATATCTATAAAATCGCGCCTCACTGAATTCGGTGCGAAAAATTACATTTTCACACAGTTGTTACCGATTAAGCTTTTTTAGGCTTTTTTGCGCCGTATTTGGAACGAGACTGCAAACGACCCTGAACACCCTGAGTATCAAGTGTACCGCGGATTATATGGTATCTTACACCCGGTAAATCCTTGATTCTTCCGCCACGAATCAGAACAACGCTATGCTCTTGCAGATTATGACCTATACCAGGAATATAAGATGTTACTTCTATACCGTTTGTAAGTCTTACTCTGGCGATTTTACGAAGTGCTGAGTTAGGCTTTTTAGGTGTCATTGTTTTAACGGAAGTACATACGCCTCTTTTTTGCGGCGAGCTCAAATCCGTAGCCTGCTTTTTGAGAGTATTCATACCTTTCTGCAAAGCCGGTGCCGTTGATTTCTTCGTTACAACATCTCTACCTTTACGTACCAACTGATTAAATGTAGGCAATTATTTCACCTCCCGACATAAATTTTGGTTCAATAAGGAGCTCAGCTCCGTTATTCAACGTTTCAAAGCAAGCGAAACCCATGTCCGCAAAGACAGAGAATATCCTGCTTCTGTTATATATAAAAATGAACCAATCAATTTAAAATTCGGGCGTGTTCCGAGCAGGGACACACCCTTACCATATTATTTTATAACATTTATTGCAATTTGTCAATACATTTTTTCAATAAATTTTACAATTATATAATATTTTTATTGTATAATTATATCAAACGGCTTCCGTTTCGGTCGGCTCTTCCTTTTCGGCAACCGCATCGTTTCTTTCCACGGTAGGTCTTACTTCGATGTCGTTGTATACCGGAAGTCCCGTTCCGGCAGGAATAAGCTTACCTATGATAACGTTTTCCTTAAGACCTATAAGCGGATCTATCTTGCCCTCGATTGCAGCTTCCGTGAGAACTCTTGTTGTTTCCTGGAAGGACGCTGCCGAGAGGAACGATTCCGTTGCAAGAGCGGCTTTTGTTATACCCAAAAGTTCGTCCTGAACCGTCGGCGGTGTCTTGCCCTGTGCCACAAGCTCATCATATTCGTCGTTATATTCACGTCTTTCGATAAGCGTGCCGACAAGATGATTTGTATCGCCCGGGTCGGTTACCCTTACTTTTCTCATCATCTGGCGTATAATTACCTCAATATGCTTGTCGTTGATTTCAACACCCTGTAATTTATACACCTTCTGAACCTCTTTTGTAAGGTAATCCTGAACTGCACTCGAACCCTTGATTCTGAGCAAATCTTTCGGATATACGGAACCTGATGTAAGTTCCTGACCTTTTTCCACCGTGTCGCCCGTTTCGACCTTGAGGTTTGCACCGTATTTCGTCGGGTATTCAATTACGTTGCCGTCCGGCGAAGTAATCGTTATGATAGTACCCTTCTTGGTATTTTCAACCTTTGCAAGACCGGCTTCTTCTGCTATTATAGCCTGACCTTTCGGACGTCTGGATTCAAACAGCTCCTCAACACGGGGAAGACCCTGTGTAATATCGTCGCCGGCGATACCGCCGCTGTGGAATGTACGCATCGTAAGCTGTGTACCCGGCTCACCGATTGACTGTGCAGCTATGATACCTACTGCTTCACCGATGTTTACAAGCTCGCCCGTGGCAAGGTTTTCGCCGTAACATTTAGCACACACACCGATTTTGCTTCGGCAGGTTATTACCGAGCGAACTTCAAGTGTTTCAAAGCCTGCGGCTTCAATCTTCTTAGCTTCGTCAGCCGTGATTATCGTGCCGTCGTTTACCTTAATTATTTCGCCTGTTTCCGGATTAACAACGTCGCCGTATTCTTTTGCGAGAACACGTCCTCTTATACGGTCTGCAAGCGGTTCGATTGTTGTATCTCGGTCGCTTGCGCCCTTACGCTGTTCGTTCTTGATAGCCGTAATCCATTCGCCTTTTTCTGTTCCGCAGTCGTCCTCGCGGATAATAACCTCCTGGCTGACATCAACAAGACGTCTTGTGAGGTAACCGGAGTCGGCTGTACGCAGAGCCGTATCGGCAAGACCTTTTCTGGCACCGTGCGAGGATACGAAAAATTCAAGCACATCAAGACCTTCACGGAATGAAGATTTAATAGGTATCTCGATTGATTTACCCGTCGTATCCGCCATAAGTCCGCGGATACCGGCAAGCTGACGTATCTGTCCTTCGTTACCGCGGGCACCGGACGTTGCCATCATGCTGATTGGGTTGAACTCGTCCATGTTATTCTTATCAAGCAGCGCACGTGTAATTTTTTCTATTGTATCTTTCCATGTATTGATTACGTTCGTATAGCGTTCGTCATCTGTCATAAGACCGTGACGGTATGCCATTTTGATTTCATCAACCTTATTTTCGGCAGCTTCAAGCAATTTCACTTTGGCTTTCGGAATCTTCATGTCGGCGACACCAACGGTTATAGCTCCCTTTGTGGAGTATCTGTAGCCGTTTGACTTAATGTTATCAAGTACCGTAGCCGTATAGGTTATTCCGTGAACACGAATACAGCTGTCTATGATTTTTCCGATAAGCTTCTTGCCTGCCGGGCTTGTTATTTCATAATCGAATTTCGTTCTGTCGTCCGTTCTGTCAACAAATCCGAGGTCCTGCGGAATACCGCCGTTTTTACCGTCGCCCTTGTTGAAGATGATTATTCCGGCGGAAGCGTCTACAATGCCGCTTTCCGTAATGCCGTCAAACGTTTTTTCAACTCTTACCTTAATAGGCTCGTTGATTCTTATTACGCCTGTTTCATACGCCATCATAGCTTCGTTCTCATTTGAGAAAATCTTGATTACGCAGTGTCTGTAGGTCGTAACGATTTTGCCGTCTGCCGGTTTGCCGTCTTTTACTTCTGTCGGGTCGTCAACGATAACGGCATCATATTCGCCGATTTCGCCGTTTTCATAAGCTTTTATAAGCTCTTCGGCATTTTCTTTGAATTTAAGACGGATTTTATCGTAAGTCGTAACCGCGGAATCGCCGTATTTTACGCCTTCTCTTATGCCTGTGCCGTCTTTCACGAGGATTTCTTCCTCGTTCGCAATATCGCCGCTTTCAAAAGCGTCTATGACTGCCTGTGCGTTATCAAATTCTTTGATACCGTCGTCCGGAGTCTTTGTTATGGCTTTTGTAAGCGTTTTATATGCATCGTCTATATTCGAAACACCTTTTGTTTTTGTAAGGTAGTAGCTTCCGAGTACCATATCCTGTGTAGGTACGGTTACCGGCTTGCCGTCCTGCGGTTTGAGCAGGTTGTTTGCGGAAAGTATAAGGAATCTTGCTTCCGCCTGTGCTTCCGGCGAGAGAGGTACGTGAACAGCCATCTGGTCACCGTCAAAATCGGCATTGAATGCCGTACATACGAGAGGGTGAAGTCTAATCGCACGTCCTTCCACGAGAACCGGTTCAAATGCCTGAATACCGAGTCTGTGGAGCGTAGGAGCACGGTTCAAAAGCACCGGATGCTCTTTTATTACATTTTCGAGAATGTCCCATACCGAATCGTCCGCACGTTCTACCTTTTTCTTTGCGTTCTTGATATTCGGAGCGCCGCCCTCATTTACAAGCTTTTTCATTACGAAAGGCTTGAAAAGCTCGAGCGCCATTTCTTTGGGCAGACCGCACTGATATATTTTGAGATCGGGTCCTACGACGATAACCGAACGTCCCGAATAGTCAACACGTTTACCGAGAAGGTTCTGTCTGAAACGTCCCTGCTTACCTTTAAGCATATCGGAAAGCGATTTCAAAGGTCTGTTTCCGGGGCCTGTTACGGGTTTGCCTCTTCTGCCGTTGTCTATCAGAGCGTCAACGGCTTCCTGGAGCATTCTCTTCTCATTGCGCACGATAATATCCGGTGCGCCGAGTTCGAGAAGCTTTCTCAAACGGTTGTTTCTGTTTATAACACGTCTGTACAAATCGTTCAAATCGGACGAAGCGAATCTGCCGCCGTCCAGCTGAACCATAGGTCTGATTTCCGGCGGAATTACTGGAACAACATCCATAATCATCCATTCCGGACGGTTGCCGGACTGTCTGAATGCTTCGACAACTTCAAGTACCTTTACGACACGTGCCTTTTTCTGACCCTGTGCCGTTTCAAGTTCAGTCTGAAGCTCTGCGGACATAACGTCCAAATCAATCTCGCGCAGCAGCTCCTGAATAGCCTCCGCACCCATGCCGGCTCTGAAATTGTCGCCGTATTTTTCTACGGCTTCGCTGTATTCTCTTTCGTTTAATATATCTTTTTTCTGCAGGTCGGTTTTGCCGGGATCAAGCACGATATATGCGCCGAAATACAAAACCTTTTCGAGAACTCTCGGAGTAAGTCCGAGCATAAGACCCATTCTGCTCGGTATTCCCTTGAAATACCAAATATGCGATACAGGTGCTGCAAGCTCGATATGACCCATTCTTTCACGTCTTACCTTGGAGCGTGTAACCTCAACTCCGCACTTGTCGCAGACAAGTCCTTTATATCTGATTCTTTTATATTTACCGCAGTTACATTCCCAGTCACGGGTTGGTCCGAATATTTTTTCGCAGAATAATCCGTCCCTTTCCGGCTTCAATGTTCTGTAGTTTATCGTTTCGGGTTTCTTTACCTCACCGTGGGATAACTCTCTTATTTTTTCGGGAGACGCAAGCCCAATTTTTATAGCGTCACAAGTATTGAATTCCATTTGCAGTATCCCCCTTTATTAATAATTATCGTCTGTGCCGATACCGTCCAAATCTATGGAAAGCGCATCATCGGCATCCATGCCGTCGTCATCAATAATGAATGCCGAATCGTTGAAGTCTTCCGAGAAATCAGCGTCGCTGTCCATATCGTCATCGCCGAAACCGATATCGTCAAAGCTGTCGTCTTCGTCAGCCTCATGCATAATGAAGCTTTCCATATCCTCGCTCTGCTCCTGCGTGCTGCCGAGCGTTTCGAGTACCGACGGATTAACCTGCGGCAAATCGTCGTCCTCGTCCTCTTTGAGTTCGATTTCGTTTCTGTCTGCATCAAGTATGCGCACATCAAGCGCAAGCGACTGAAGCTCTTTTATAAGCACCTTAAACGCTTCCGGAGCGCTCGGTTTCGGAACGTTATCGCCTTTTACGATTGATTCGTATGTCTTTACACGACCTACAACGTCATCGGATTTTACGGTGAGTATTTCCTGGAGGGTATAGGCTGCACCGTATGCTTCGAGTGCCCAAACCTCCATCTCGCCGAATCTCTGACCGCCGAACTGAGCTTTACCGCCGAGAGGCTGCTGAGTTACAAGCGAGTACGGACCTGTGGAACGTGCGTGGATTTTATCGTCAACGAGGTGGGCAAGCTTAAGCATATACATATAACCTACCGTTACCCTATGGTCGAACGGCATACCTGTTCTGCCGTCGTAAAGAACTGTTTTTCCGTCTTTATCATAGCCTGCTTTTTCAAGGCATTTTTCAATATCTTCTTCGTTTGCGCCGTCGAATACCGGAGTTGCAATCTTCCAGCCGAGAGCCTTTGCCGCAAGTCCGAGGTGGACTTCAAGCACCTGTCCTATGTTCATTCGCGAAGGAACGCCCAGAGGATTCAGCACTATTTCGAGCGGTGTGCCGTCCGGGAGGAAAGGCATATCTTCAACAGGGAGTATTCTCGATACAACACCCTTGTTTCCGTGACGTCCTGCCATTTTATCACCAACGGAAATCTTACGTTTCTGTGCAATATACACACGAACAAGCTGATTAACTCCCGGTGACATTTCGTCGCCTTTCGACCTTTCAAACACTTTGACGTCAACGATTATACCTGCTTCGCCGTGAGGAACTCTGAGCGACGTATCACGCACTTCTCTTGCTTTTTCGCCGAAAATGGCTCTGAGCAGTCTTTCCTCCGCCGTCAGCTCCGTTTCTCCCTTCGGAGTAACCTTACCTACGAGTATATCTCCGGGGCGAACTTCCGCACCGATTCTGATAATACCTCTTTCGTCAAGGTCTTTCAGCGTGTCCTCGCCGACGTTCGGAATATCTCTTGTGATGTCCTCGGGTCCGAGCTTGGTATCTCTCGCTTCCGCTTCGTATTCTTCTATATGAATCGATGTAAACACATCGTCACGAACTACTTTTTCACTGATAAGGATAGCGTCCTCGTAGTTATAACCTTCCCATGTCATGAAGCCTATCAGGATATTCTTGCCGAGTGCTATTTCACCTTTGTCCGTTGAAGGACCGTCCGCTATTACATCGCCTTTTTTAACTTCATCGCCCTTATTAACTATAGGACGCTGGTTTATACACGTACCCTGATTGGAACGCATGAATTTCGTCAGGCGGAACGTCTTGATATCGTCGTTTGCGGTACGCATAATGATTTCGCTTGACGAAACCTTTTCTATGATACCGTCATCCTCCGCAACAATAACCGTTCCGGAGTCTTTTGCGGCTCTGTATTCCATGCCCGTACCTACGACAGGGGAATCCGTTTTAAGAAGCGGCACTGCCTGACGCTGCATGTTTGAACCCATGAGCGCACGGTTTGCGTCATCGTTTTCCAAAAACGGAATCATAGCCGTTGCAACGGATACGAACTGACGCGGCGAAACGTCCATGTAATCTATCTTTTCTGCGTCTACCTCGATAATATCGGCGAGGCGGCGCACAACGGCTTTTTTGCAAAGCAGCGTACCGTCTTCGGCGAGCGGAATATTTGCCGGAGCAACTATTTTTCCGTTTTCCTCGTCCGCAGACATATAAACTATATCGTCTGTCGCACGCATTTTCACTATTTTGCCGTTTTCGTCAAGTACTTTTTCTATTCTGCGGTACGGAGCTTCTATGAAGCCGTACTCGTTGATTTTCGCATATGTTGCAAGTGAGTTTATAAGACCTATGTTAGGACCTTCGGGCGTTTCTACGGGACACATTCTGCCGTAGTGAGAATAGTGTACGTCACGAACCTCGAATCCGGCTCTGTCTCTCGAAAGACCGCCCGGTCCGAGTGCGGAAAGCCTTCTCTTATGAGTAAGCTCTGCCAAAGGGTTAATCTGATCCATGAACTGCGAAAGCTGCGAAGAGCCGAGAAATTCTCTTATTGCCGCAACTACGGGTCTTATATTTATAAGGTTCTGCGGAGAAGCGATGTCGAGATCCTGAATTATCATTCTTTCTCTTACGACACGTTCCATTCTTGCAAATCCCACACGGAACTGGTTTTGCAGAAGCTCGCCCACTGCTCTCAGGCGTCTGTTGCCGAGGTGGTCGATGTCGTCCGTCGAACCAAGACCGTATTCAAGATTCATGAAATAGTTTATGGAAGCCATTATATCTTCAAGATTAAGATTCTTTGAAGAAAGCACATCCGCATTCTTGACAACGGATGCCTTGAGTGCCGATTTGTCGTCGCCGCAATCTGCCATTATTTCTTTCAGCTTCGGCAGATATACTCTTTCGGAAACACCGGCTTCTTCGTTCGTTATGCCCGTGTATTTTTCCAGGCTTACGAGATTATTCGAGAATACAGTCACGATTTCTCCGTTTTCGGTTTTTACGATAACGGAATTTACTGCGCTGTTGTCCAGGTCACGTGCGATTTCTTCCGTAATCATATCGCTTGTTCCGGCTAAAACCTCGCCCGTGATTTCGTCTATTGCAGGTTCTGCGAGATATTTTCCCACGATACGCTCAGCAAAAGCAAGCTTTTTGTTTACCTTGAATCTGCCCACGTGTGCCAAATCGTAACGTCTGGGGTCAAAGAACATATTATATATGAGAGTCTTTGAACTGTCTACAGTCGGCGGGTCGCCGGGGCGAACCTTTTTATATACTTCGAGAAGAGCTTCTTCTTCTGTTTTTATCGGGTCTTTTTCAATCGTCGCAAGCAGCTTCGGGTCGTTGCCGAGAAGCGCCGTCATCTGCTCGTCCGTGCCGAATCCGAGCGCACGTATAAGCACCGTTATCGGCATTTTTCTTGTCTTATCGATTCTTACGGACATAACGTCTGCCGAATCGTTTTCATATTCGAGCCATGCGCCTCTGTTCGGGATATATGTCGAAGCAAAGAGCTTTTTGCCGGCTCTGTCGCGGTCGAAAGTATAATATATACCGGGAGAACGCACAAGCTGACTTACTATAACACGCTCCGCACCGTTAATTATAAATGTTCCCTGCGGCGTCATAAGCGGGAAATCGCCCATGAATATTTCCTGTTCTTTGATTTCGCCCGTTTCGCGGTTTACAAGACGTACCTTAACACGAAGTGCCACAGAATATGTAGCGTCTCTCTCCTTGCATTCGGCAATCGAATACTTCGGAGCTTTGTCAAAATAGTAATCGTAAAACTCAAGCGACAGGTTGCCCGAATGGTCGTTAATCGGGGATACGTCGTTGAAAACTTCTTTCAGACCCTCTTTCAAAAACCAATCGTAAGAATCCTTCTGAACCTCGATAAGATTCGGCATCTCTGAGATTTCATTGATTTTTGCAAAAGTCATTCTTGTGTTTTTTCCATACTGTTTCGGCTTTGGACGTTGCATTAATAATCACCTCATTACAGCAGATTCATATTTTAATATAATCTGCTTTTTTTGTAAAAATTTCGCCTTTGCTGTTGCAATTTATAAAATATTGTGTTATACTATGTATACACTTGGTTATAGTAATTTAATATAATACGTGGCAATATATCATTATATCATACAAACGCAAGTATGTCAACAGTGGTTTATGCCAAAATAAATGTGCATTTCACGGCATTTTTTAGTGTTTTTGTCCATATAATTTTTTTCGGAGCGTCCGTATTTTGCGGCTCGCTTTTTTATTTTATCCAAAATATGAAATATTATACATTTCTCAGCTTTTCCGCAGTTTTGCCGCAACTTCTTCCTCTCGCCTCTTGAATATTCTCGGAAACGTTGTGAAAATCACCGCAGCTGTGATAAGCCCCGCAGCAAAATCCGCAATCCCCTCCGACATATAAACACCCTTAAATCCAAGAAAATGCGTCAGCACAAAACAAAGCGGAATCAGAATTATTACCTTTCTGGTGACCGCAAGGATAAGTGCCGACTTCGCCTGACCCAAAGCAACATTTACATTTTGCAGTGTCATTTGCACAAAAAACATAATCGAACCCATTAAGAAAAACGGTGTATACTGCTTTACGATAACCGCAACCGTGTCGCTCGCCGAAAACAGATGTGCATACATTTCCGGTATCGCAAGCGACACCGACCATACGGAAACGGCGAATATAAACGCAATGACGGTTACGCAGCCTATGCCCTTTTTCAGACGTTTTGCGTTTCCTTTGCCGTAGTTGTAGCTGACGAAAGGCTGCATACCGTCGCCCAGTCCGTTCAGCGGCAGCGATATGAGCTGCAATGCGCTCAGCATAATCGTAAGTGCGGCGGTGTAATCCTTGTTTCCTCCCGTAGCACGGTTCAGATTAATATTAAATACAATCTGAATTGCACATTCCGTAAGCGTCATGATGAACGGCGTAAATCCCAGAGAAACTATATCCGCAACATATTCATACAGAATTTTCATATTCTTCGTACGAAAGGAAAACAAACTCTTTTTTGAGAAGAAAAAGCAGACAACGCATATACATGAGCAAAGCTGCGATATAACCGTCGCAAGGCTCGAACCGGCAACACCCATTTTGAATGTAAAAATAAAAAGCGGGTCGAGCACAATATTAAGCACTGCGCCGAGCAGCACGGAAATCATCGAAAAAAGCGAATATCCCTGCGTTCGTATAAAAGGATTCAGCCCCTGTGCAAGCATAACGAAAAGCGTACCGGCAGAATATATTTTCAAATATGACACGGCATACCCGACGGCACTCGGCGGACAGCCGAAAAGCAGAATTATCGGTCTTGCAAAAACAAACGCCGCCGCTCCGAGCACGATGCCTATGCCGACGAGGAGTACAAATGCGGTATTGAAAACGACATTCGCTCTGTCACGATTGCCCTCGCCGAGCTTTATCCCCGCTCTCGGCGCACCGCCGAGCCCTACGAGATTCGCAAATGCCTGCATTATCAGCGTTATCGGCAGCACGATCCCGAGTGCCGCCAGTGCGTCCATGCCCGTCCCCTCGATCTGCGATACATACATTCTGTCTACAATATTATATAAAAAGGTAATCAGCTGCGCCGCCACGGCAGGTATCGTCAGCCGAAAAACCAGCGGAAGAATTGCGCCCGTTCCCAATTCCTCCGTAATATCTTTTTTAATTTTTTTCACGTCAATCAGCCCTATAAGTATTTTTCTATACGGCAAGTATAACATAAAACATGCAAAAAAGCAACCTTTATACACCGCTTTCTCACTTTTGCACAATAAAAAGTTTAAATTTTTTTCAAAATAGCTATTGACATATTAATTTAAATGTGCTAAACTGGTTATGCAAGACATTGAGGAGTGATATTCATGAAATATTCGCTTGCAAAGATAGCGGAGGAACTCGGCGTAAGCAAAGCGACCGTTTCGCTTGTTCTGAACGGCAAGGCGCATCAGGCAAGAATAAGCGAGGAGCTTGAAACACGCATTAAAGAATTTTGCGGAAAAATAAATTACGTCCCGAACATTCATGCCCAGAGAATCAACAGCAGATTTGCGAAAAACTTTGGTTTTCTCTTGAACCAAGGGACGAGGGTTGACGACGATAACCCGTTCGGCGATTACAACGTCAGCACCATTTTGGGCGGTGCGGTGCTTGCCGCCGAGAGAATAGGCTGCCGAATTTCCGTACAGCTATACAACAAGGGTATGGACGAAACGCCGGTTTTCAACTGGCTGCGCAACAACGAAATAGACGGAATCATATACTACGGGTTGGACATACCGGAGGAATGGAAAGAAACATTCGCAAAAGAAAAGCGGTGTATCGTCGGAATAGGCGTTGCGCCGGATAAAAATATTTCGAGCGTAAACACCGACAATTTTAAGATTTCCCATGAACTCGGAGAGTATCTCATAAAAAGAGGCAGGCGGAATTTTCTGTATCTTTCGGGAATGGGATTCGTTTCAAACGAACGGAAAGGCGGCTTTCTTGCAGCTTGCGGCGAGCACGGGATAGAATTGTCCGAAGAAAACATCATTGCTGCGGATTTCTCGGAAACCGCAGCGGAAAACGTGATTTTCGACCGTGATATGACGGGTATTGACGCTATTGTATGCGCCAACGACGATATGGCAATCGGCGCAATGAAAGCGCTGAAACGCAGAGGGATTTCCGTTCCGAATGAAATATCCGTAAGCGGCGGCGATAACATTCTTATAGGGCAATATTTTTCGCCGTCTTTGACTACTTTCAACAATCATCAGCACGAGCTCGGCGAAACGGCGGTCGAATGCATGGCACGAATGCTCCGTGACGGTGCTGCGGAAAACGCAGTTATTCCGAGCGAACTGATTATACGAGAATCTACATAATTCAATTAATATATAAAAAGGAGAGATAACAATGAGTTACAGTGATTACAAAACAACAAGAGCGGTAGTTATAGACAGGCCGTACAGCGCCGGTCTGCGTGAAATAAAGCTGACCGAGCCAAGGGAGGACGCATTCATCGCAAGAACGTATTTCTCGGCTATATCCACGGGTACGGATATGAAAACCTACAAGGGTATGCAGCACCCCGAACAGTGCTGGTATCCTCTCGTGCCGGGCTACGAAACCGCAGGAGTTATCGTGGAAGCTCCGAAGCCGGGTGCGGATTTGTCACGTATTCCGGAATCGGCACGAAATCTCAAACCCGGCGACCGTGTTATGATTAACGAATGCCGTCAGTACGGCGACGTATGCGCAGCATGGGGAGGCGGCAGCGAATACACTGTAAAAGACAGCTTCACCACAAACGACCAATTCGATTACATGGTGAAAATCCCGGACAACGTAACATACGAACAGGCGGTTCTCGCATATCTTGCCTGCGTTCCGCTGAAAGGAATAAAAAGACTGACATTAAGACCGAATGAAACAATAGTCGTGGTAGGCGCAGGTATGGTAGGTATTTCTGCGATACAGGAGCTTAAAATATTAGAACCGACGCTTCAGGTAATCTGCATAGAAAGAAATGCGTTCAGGAGAGGAATTGCGGAAAATTATGCGGATATAGTAACCTCGCCGGAAAATGCGGTAAGCGTTATTTGCGATGCGACAAACGGCAAAATGGCCGACCAGCTCATGGAATGTTCGGGAAATCCCGAAGTTGTCGGAACTCTTCATAAATATATAAAAGACGGCGGCTGGGAGGACGACGACCGTCCGGCGCACATACATCTCCAAGGCGACTATCCGGACAGAATCATATTCGACCACTATCACCGCTGGTTCGTGAAAAATGCGACAATTACAATGACGTGCGCTCTGCGTGCGGGCTGCAAGGAGCAGGTGCTTGAATGGATTTCCGAGGGCAAATTCGACACGTCCAAGCTGCCGTATGAGGTATGGGGCGTATCTCATGTGAAAGAAGCGTTTGAACACCAGGCAGAAGCAGGTGCGAACTGCTTCAAGATATTGCTTGACTGGAGCAAATAAAGGAAAATATCAATGGATAATATAGAGCTTGTACATTTTCAGCTGACAAAAAACTGTAATTTGCGGTGCTGGTTCTGCGGACAATGGGGCAAAAAAGGATTTTTTTCCGACAGCTGCGGCGAACCCATGACGAAAGACGACTGGATTTCCGCCGCCGACCGGCTGGCAGAATTGCCGAAGCTGCCGGATATAATACTCTGGGGCGGCGAACCGCTTCTGTATCCGCATTTCGAGGATATTGCGGTTTATCTGCGCCGAAAAGGCTTTGAACTCGGTATCGTAACGAACGGAACTATGATAGACAGGCACGCCGATATTCTGAAAAACGAATTTAAGCACATTTACGTTTCTATAGACGGCAGATGCGAAATACACGACAAAATCCGAGGAAAAGGCGTATACGACAAGGCTGCGCTGGGTCTTGAGCTGCTGTGCGGAACAAAGGCGAAAATAACGCTGATGTCTGTCGCTTCGAGGGACAATGCGGACAGGCGGACCGTGAACGAGCTTTTGAAACTGAATTGCGATGAGATACTTTTTCAGGATATGATTGCGCTCTCTAAGAGCGAAGCGGACGATTACAAAAATATGATGTCGGCGGAATTTAACATTGATGCGGAGCATATTAATTCGTGGGTTTCGGAAGAAAAACCGCCGGAGCTGAAAAATGTGATGCGTGAGCTTTGCGCCGAATACGGCGGAAAAGTGAAATACATTTCGCACGGCGAGGGCAGACCCTGCAAATCTCCTGAGGCACATATTCATATCGCATGGAACGGAAACGTGCTTTACTGCACGGATTTTTACGATTTTTCCGCCGGGAACGTGAAGAATGAGCCGCTCGGCAAGATATTTGAAAATGAGAAGTCGCAGAAGTTCAGAAAGATAATTGAGGAAAACAAATGTGCGACCTGCCGGCATTGTTCGTGGCGCATGAGCGAGCATTTCGGGATATGAGTTGACTGTTACGAGGCGGAAAATCATTGTTTCGGAAATCGACAAATGATGAAAACAGGCGGATAATATCCGCCCCTACAATGACGGTGCGCCTATATGGAGTGAGTGCAGACCTACAACCCCTCAAATACTCCCTCAGTCAGCTTCGCTGACAGCTCCCTCACCGATGGAGCCTATACGAAGCGAGTGCAGACCCAAGTAGGTGCCCTTACACAGGGGAGCCTATATGGGGTGAGCAACACAACAAACACACGGAAAGG
>CAKVOK010000049.1 GCA_934792465.1 uncultured Clostridia bacterium
TTATCGTCCCAGCCAAATGACAGCATACGGACATGATTGTCTGCATATTGTGTATACTTGCCCATCATGTTGCCTGCGGTATTATACACGTAATCATTAACATATTCGCCCTCAACGTTTTCCGTTCTAAGCATTCCGTCACCCTCATAGGCATATGAAACAGGCGACTTGCCGAGCTGCGAAATACGTTTTTGGTTTCCGTTCGTATAATACTCTATCTGCGCAGAATTTACAACCGTATTATTCACGGTGCTTACCTTTGAAACAGGCAGACCTGCGCCGTTATACGAATAGCTTTCCTCTGTATGTGTGCCGATATTTCTGCTCAAAAGCTTTCCGTTCTTATCATAAGCATACGAAATATTTTCACTGCCGTCCGAAACGGAAGCAAGTCTGTTCAGCGAATCATAGCTATATGAAACATTTTGTTTCTGCGTTCCGTTTATCGTTAATACGAACGATTTTCTGTTATTTTCTTCATCATACGTATAATTTTTGATATACGTATTTGCCGCAGACGTATCTGTTTCCGATATGAGCCTATTAAACGGGTCATAAGTATAAACTATGGTTGTATCGCTGTTTTGCGACTGTTTAAGACTGCCGAGCGGAGAATAAGTATAACTGCATACAACTTCGCCGTTTGCCTTTTTGGAAGTGACAAGATTTCTGGCATTATAGCTCATTTCAAGCGTATTATTCATTTCGTCCGTTTGGCTTATGAGATTGCCCGTATAATCGTATGCATATGTTTCAAAATAGCCGAGAGGGCTTGTTTCCTTTGTTTTATGATTTAGGAAGTCATATTCATACGTTGTGGTCTTGGGAGCAGCATTCGCCGAAAGTATTCTTGAAGTGAGTCTGCCGGCCGGGTCGTAAGTATAATTTATTCCCCTATAGTCTACCGCTTCTCTTACTGTTCTTCCCTTGCTGTCATACTCATATACCGTTTCGTCATACTCGTTTTCGGCTTTTTTCACTTGGGTTTTCACGAGATAGCCGTCCGCATTGTAAAAGCTTTTTGTTTCCGCTGTTTCGCCGTTTCCGAACGGAGAGGACGTTTTGACAACTCTTCCGAGTTTATCATACGTATATTCGGTTATATTGCCCATATAATCCGTATCGCTTATTTTCTTTCCGGACATATCGTATGCGGAAGCTGCGCTGTCGCCGAGTGCGTTTGTTATTTTTACGATATTGCCGGCATAGTCATATTCATACGTTTCCGAGGCTGTGCCGTTTGCCGCATTCGCACGGGGATTTGTCTTTGAAGTAACATTTCCGACATTATCATATGTATACGTTGTGGCATATGTTGTTTCGCCGGAGGAGTTTTCTTCCTTTACAAGCCGATTCATATTATCATAATATTTTGAATTGCTTGCCGGAGTGACGTTTCCGTCCGCCATATACGACGTTGTGACCTTAAGATGATATTTATTATTTATCTTTACTGCCGCATACGAAACGGTATATTCCGTTTCCGTTTGTCCCTGCTCGTTTTTGACGGTTTGTTTAATCAGCCTGTCCTGTCCGTCATACTCGTTCAGAGTGCTTATATAATCAGCTGCGTTTCTATATGTCTTTGTTTCGGCAACTCTGCCTACCCCGTCATATATATATTCTTCAAGCGTTACCCAAATTCCTGCATTTTTTACAGATTTTTTTACAAGTCTTCCGAGAGGGTCGTAATTATATTTTGTTTCTGTACCGTTTTCATCTGCGGCGATTATATAATTTTCGACATCATCGAAGAAAACCGTCTTTTGAGTATTATCGGAAAACGTTTTCGACACGGGTCTGTTCAGCTTATCATAGCTTAATGTTATCGTATTTCCGCTCGGCGAAGTATTGGAAACTACATTGCCCAGCGAATCGAAATTATACGTATAGCCTATTTTACTATCGGTCGCATAGCGAGGATCGACGGCGGTTATCGTGGAGCCATCCGCATTTTTTAAGTCCTCGACATATTTATATATGCTGTAGGTCTTATCATCATTATAGGTATACTCAGCGTTGACATCAACGAATTTATCCGTATCGTCCAAAGTGCCGTCGCCGTTTGTATCTTTTTCCCACACACGTGTTTTTATTACGTTTCCGAAACTATCGTATGTATATGCCGTTTTTGCCTTTAATACGTTATTTTCGGTAATCGTTGTTTCGGCAATACTCTTTTTATCCGTTGTCAGGGTATTGGTTATTATGATTTCCTTATTACCGTCACGAGTGTATTTGATTGTAAGCGGATACAAATGCGGATTATTATCCAATGAATTACCATAGTTGTAATATGTTGTCAAGGCATTCGTTTCTTCCTGCCAAACTTTTCCAAATTGATACAAATATGATATTTTACTGTTTATCGGCAACCCGCCTTCGTATATATAAACCTCACGTTCACTAAGATTGCATTGCGAAGTCGTTAAGCGATTGGCATTGTCATAAGTATCGTATATAATCTTTTTTATATTATTATTTTCTCTGTATTCGTGCGATTTAGGATTTGCATTTATGTCATACGTTGTTTTTATTTTATAATTATCCGCAGTTCGCAAATCAGTCATTGAATAATCGGTGTTATACTGATAACCGTCCGCAGGATTATCATAGGTGTAAGTATGTTTATTAAATTCTTCGCCATTCACCCAATCACACCGTGCTATATAGCGTTCTTTCGAATTCCATCCGCAATAACTTTTATGATCTTCATACCTATTGTTAAGCTTATATATTTTTCTTTCCATAGTATAGTGAGTTTCTGCGCCGGTGGGATATATAACCTTTTTCAAAACAAAGTTTTCCACCGAACGTGATGTAATATTAGGAAGTTCATATGCCTTTCTGCCGCTGCAGGTACAATAGCAAAAACTTTCCTCCGCCGCCTGCCAGCAGTATTTATGTTTATACACCGTATTATTTCCGTTTTCATCCGTAACGGTAAGTACATATGTATCGTCAACTTCGAGATTTGCCTCTCCGTTCGGGTTTTCTTCAACCGTAAAGGTATAGCTTATTGTTTTAGGCTGTTCACTGTTCGGGTCATCATAGCTTATTACATAAGAATCTCCGGCGTCATTATGTGAAACCCTGTTTATTATAATTTCACGACCGTATGTATCTATGATTTTGCTTAGATACAATCCGTCATATTCAAATGTAATACGATTTCCGTACAAATCTTCAATTGCAACAATCGCACCATTCAAACCAAAATACATTATTCTGCCTTTGTCGTCCCGAACGGTTACGTTATATGTCAAACCGTTTTCCTGCAATCTCGGATTTACCGAAACGTGATTCAATTTATATGAAGTATTGCTGACAGAACCGCCGGCAGTATCCACCTTAGAGCCATCTAAACAGTAGCTTAGACACAGTGCATATGAGTTGCCGTCCATATCAACAAATGCACCTAAAAGGTCATAACTTGCACGGTAACTTTTCTTTCTGTTAATACATAATTCAGGAAGATTAAATTTCCAGTTGCTTCCTATATCGTAATCACTGCCTGTTGAAATTGTGTTGACATAATGAAAACCCTCGTAGTGCAAATACCTGAATCGTATACTTTTATCTCTTTCAAGATAAATCTTTGATGTATCCGAATCCTCTGCTCTTACATTACAAGCAATATAATAAGTTACGGTTTCTCCCGAACTTTTTTGTGTTTTTTCATATTGTTTAAAATTTGATTTTACATATAGTCCGTCATTCGCCGAATTATACATTTCGTCTTCATTATTAAACATTATATAATAGCTTGTATTCGAAGCCGTATCCTTATATACGTAGAGATATTTTCTGACCGAACGGCTATCCGCATCCGGCACATAATAGAAGCTGTCATACATCGCCGAAGAAGAATAGCTTATACCGAGATTCAAATCAAGTCCGTTTTTGCCCGGCAAAGACAGTTGATTGCTTTTAAGTGACAAAGCACCGGAAACACCGCTTATATACTCCGTTGCATTTGCCACGCTTGTAGGCGGATTCAAAGAATCGCCGTAATAATTATGCATTACATAATTCCAACTTTCGTTCGAAAGAACCTCTGACGTAGACGAGCCTAAAACAGTTAAAACCGAAAAACTCAAAACAAACAAAGTTAAATATATTATCCGTTTCATCTTATATCCCCCTTTTCAACCATTTCCGCTGCTGCCGTTTCTTTTAAATTATCTAACACCTCCATACCCCCATTCTGTATGGCATTAAGAATATTTATATCTGAAACGCCGTTATTATTAAGTTCTGCTATTGCTTGTTCCGAAACACCGCTGTCTTTCAGAATCTCTTTCAGTTCAGCCGAATGAATTGCATTTTGTTCTTTTGCTTCCGTATCCAAATCCCAATAACCTTTTTTATTCAGTTTAGCAAGCATTAAATCCACAGAGTCATCCAATGCAGCATTGAGCAAGTCGATATGCGGTTCTTCTTTTAACATATCAAGATATTTATATATATCCGTTTTATTCCATGAAGCAAGATAGACAGCATGTAAAATCTGCCTGCCGTCAGTAATTTCGGTATAATCGTCTATACCGTCGTTAAACAAATACGGATAAACATCATCAAAAATTTCTATCCATGTCCTATTGTTTAGTCTAAGCTTCAATATTTGTTTTATTGTATATACACCTTTTCTCGAAAGTACATTTGCTATCGACATATCTTCAGTTGTCAATCCCTTTTCTACATAGCTTTTAACATCTTCTTCATCAAGAACTCCATGGACATAATCAGTTATTTCGTTATACGCATCTTCATACCAATACAAATCCTTTGACATATCGTAATTTTCATTTCGGCTGCAAATTTCACGCAAAACAGATATATCATCATTGGTGGTTTCCCAGAAACGGCAGGCGGCAGCAATATCGCTTACACGCATTCCGTCGGAAATAAAGTCGTATACAACATCAAATTCCTCTTCTGTAGGCTTTACACGTGCTTTAAACAATGTATATGTTTCGACCTCATCATAAAGCTCGTCACCGCTGTAGATAGAATTTAACAATTCGTATATTCTATCCTCCGTTGAAGCATAAAATTCTGCGGCATGTTTTGTATCTATTCTGAATTCAACATTGCTCTTTATCACAATATTATTCATACAAAATGCCGTAACCGCTCCTGCAACACAAACTGCCGAAATAATCGCCGGAATAAAATCTTTTTTCATTTTCTACCATCCATTTCATCTTAAAGTATTAATTTTACACCATTTTTTAAATAAGTGCAGTAAAATATTTACAGTGTATTCATATTTTACAATCACATTATAACACACCCATTAAAAATAGTCAATATTTTATCTTATTTGCACATATTTTTTGTGTATATTTCACAATTAAATTGAACTATTTTGTATATTTGGAAAATATTATGATAAAGCCACGGCAAAACGAAATCGCTTTACCATGGCTCTCTAACAGAATATAATATATTTTACATCACAGACTAAGTTCGGGTACTTTTATACAAACCGAAAGCGCAATACCCGCCGCCGCAACAAACGGCAGCACCGGCGCACCAAGGATAATTTTTTATTTTTTTTCGCTGTCAAGTGCGCTGTTTATCTCCGCTCCGAGAATAAGCACAATCGCCACTATATACAGCCAGACAAACACGAGGAACACAGCTCCCAACGAGCCGTATATAAACGACCGCCCGATTCCGTATTTGATATAGAGCGTATAGCCCTCGGACAAAAGTCCGAACGCCGCTATGGAAAACACCGTTCCGGGGAGCGTACTCTTGTAGCTGATTTTGCGGTACGGCATAACGTAATACAGTGCCGAAACCGTGAAAAACAGAGCTGCGACGAATACCGACCATTTTATATCCTTCAAATTGTCCAAAATGCTCATAGGCAGATGAAGAATATTGAAAATCGTATGCGCAACACTCGCACCTATCATGATAAAATACAGTGTTGCAAGGATGATTACGCCTATACAGACGATAAAAACCATGGATATTATAACGCTGCGGATAAATCCCCTGCGCTGCGCTATGCCGTATGCACGGTTAATCGATTTTTCCACGGAACGAATCATTTTCGATGCGGAATATATGGTCGTTATGATACCGGCAGACAGAATACCGTACTTATTCTGTGTGGATATATAGCTGACATACGAAGAAATCATGTCCGCCACATATGCCGGCACCGTAGGCTGGAGCAAATTCATTATATCTTCACGTGTGAAGTTGAATGATGTAATAAGAGTATTTATGTATATAACAAACGGTAAAAGGGAGAGGATGGCGAAGAACGCCACCTGACCTCCCAATTGCGATAAGTCATGTTCAATATATCTGTTGATTATTTTGCGTACAAACAGCCGCAGTTTAAGCAGAATTTCTTTCAAATACAACACCTATTTTCTTATAGCATTAATAATCGCAAGAATCGAAACTCCCACGTCGGCGAACACTGCCGCCCACATACCCGTGATACCAAAAGCCGTAAGTATCAGAATCAGGATTTTTATACCTATCGAGAAATATATATTCTGATTTACACGACCCATCGTTCTCTTTGCCAGCGAGAATATATCGCACAGCTTGGATATGCTGTCCGTCATGAGGACTATATCCGCCGCTTCGGCAGAAGCCGCACTTCCGCTGCCCATCGCTACGCTTACGTCCGAAAGCGCAAGCATCGGGGCGTCGTTTATTCCGTCGCCGACCGCCATTGTAGTGCCTGTTGCGGATATTTCTTTCGTAAGTCTTACTTTATCCTGCGGCAGAAGCGACGAATAATATTTATCCAGCTTCAATATATCAGCTGTACGTTTTGCGCTGCTTTCGCTGTCGCCCGTCAGCATATATGTTTTATCCACTCCGCAGCTTTTCAATTCCGAAACTATGTTCTTGTCTTTGATTTCATCTTCCAGAGTAATCGCTCCGAGATATACTCCGTTTCTTGCGAAATGTACCGACGTACCTTCCGTGTCGAAAGCCGTAAGTCCGTTGTCCGCCATGAGCGCACGGTTTCCGGCAAGCGCCGTATCTCCCTTTATCTTGCAGGAAATACCCTTTCCGGCAATTTCCTCGAAATCCGCCATTTCCGACAAATCCACATCACCCTCATACGCTTCGCATATGCTTTTTGCTATCGGGTGATTCGAAAGACGTTCGCAATATGCGGCAAATTTAAGCAGCTCGTTTTCTTCAACGCCGTTCGGTTTGATTTCCGAAATCTTGAAGCTTCCCTTTGTAAGTGTACCCGTCTTATCGAAAATTATATTTTTAATATTGCCGATTTGCTCCAGCACGCTGCCGCCCTTAATCAGAATACCTCGTTTTGCGCATCTGCTTATGCCGTTGTAGAACGTAAGCGGTACGGAAATTACGAGTGCACACGGGCAGGAAACTACGAGGAACGACAATCCCCTGTATGCCCATGTTGAAAAATCTCTTGTGATAAGTCCCGGAATAATCGCTATTATGACTGCAAGCGCCGTGACAATCGGCGTATACACTTTCGCAAAAGACGTTATGAATTTTTCCGTTTTCGCTTTCTTTGCGGACGCATTTTCCACAAGCTCCAGTATCTTCGATACCGTGCCGTCAACATATTTGTGCGACACTTTAACTTTTATACTTCCCGAAAGGTTTAAGCTGCCGCTCAAAACCTCGCTGCCGTTTTCGGCAAATACCGGAACGCTCTCGCCCGTCAGCGATGAGCAGTCTATCTCGGTTTTACCGTCCGTAACAACGCCGTCGAGAGGAATTTTCTCACCCGGCTTTACAATGATTATATCGCCGACATTGACGTCCTCGGGGTCAACGGTGCGTCCGTCCTCCAAAACTGCGAAATCGGGCGAAATATCCATGAGTGCACCGATTGATTTTCTGTTTCTTTTCACAGCCTTATCCTGAAAATATTCGCCCAGGCAATAGAAAATCATAACTGCCGCACCTTCGGCGAAATTGCCTGTTACGAATGCTCCGCAGGATGCCACGGTCATAAGGAAGTTTTCGTCCAAACCGCCTTTTTTCGCCGCACGGAATATAACGGGATAGCCCACAGCAAAATAACTTATCATATAAAGTGCCGTTCCTATTTTGCTTCCGGCAAAAAATGCGGCGGCAAAAAGTATAAACGCAATCACAAGGCGTATTACCTCGCCTTTTTCATTGTCGACATCTTCCGTATTCTTCTTCGGCTTGCCGGAATCGGCTCTGCTGAGCGTTATTTCGGGTTCGGTATCGGCTGCCGCCTTCAAAGCTCTCTTTGTAGCCATTACGCTCTCCGATTCAAATTCAAGTGTACCGGAAAGGAAATTAAGACTTACGTTTTTGATTCCCGGCACTTTCGCAACGGCTTCTTCCACCTCTTTTGCGCAATTGGGGCAATCAAGATTTTTTACAATAAATTTCTCCGCAAGCTTTCCGCCGGAGCAAATCTCACACGGCGTATCATCTTTATGCACGTGAGTAAGCGTTATTTCCGGTTCGGTATCCACCGCCGTTTTCATGGCCTTTTTCGTGGCTTCCGTGCTTTCCGACTCAAATTCCAATGTACCGGAAAGGAAATTCAAGCTTACATTTTTGATTCCCGATACCTTTGCAACAGCTTCTTCCACCTCTTTTGCGCAATGCGGACAATCAAGATTTTTCACAATAAATTTTTCCATAATATGTTCACAGCCTTTCTCCCCAAAACCTGCCCTATTCTGTCACATGGGCAAGCACTTGTGCAAATATACTTTTAACGTGGTCATCGTCGAGAGAATATATCATGAGCTTTCCCTCGCGGCGGTTCTTTACGAGCCTTGCCTGCTTAAGTATTCTGAGCTGATGAGATACGGCGGACTGGCTCATATTCAGCAGGTCTTTCAAATCGTTTACACACAAATCCTCTTTAAAAAGAGAAAATAATATTTTAATACGTGATGCGTCCGAGCATATTTTGAACATTTCCGCCATATCATATAAAATATCCTCATTCGGCATTTCCGCTTTTACGAAATTAATGCAGTTTGCGCAGTCGTGCAATATTTCCACCTCCAACATATGAATGTTTGTTCATATGTTTATTATATCATATGTTTTTATAAATGTCAATATAAATATTATGGTGAAATTTAATAAAAATACTTGACCTGCGGCATTAAATTTGATATAATATTAAATAAAGATACAATGAAAGGCAAATACTTTATGAATGATACAGAACTTAAGAAAGCGCTGATTATCGGCATAACGAGCGGCAGAAAAGACGAGCCGTATTCGGACGAAAAGACGGTAAACGAATTGAAACAGCTTGCCGAAACCGCCGGTGCGGAGGTTTATGCGTGCATATTGCAGCCGAAAGACTTTCCGGACAATGCGACATATCTGGGAAAAGGCAAGCTTGAAGAGGCTGCGGAGCTATGCCGCAATGCCGAAATAGAGCTTGTAATCGCAGACGACGAGCTTTCGGGGTCGCAGCAGCGCAACATTGAAGATATACTGAACGTACACGTTATAGACAGAACCACTCTGATACTCGATATATTCGCACTCGGTGCGGTATCTTCGGAGGGAAAGCTCCAGGTACAGCTGGCGCAGTACAACTATTTTCTGCCCAGGCTTTCCGGAATAGGCGCAAGCCTTTCCAGGCTCGGCGGAGGAATAGGCACAAGAGGTCCGGGAGAAACTAAGCTTGAAACCGACAGGCGCCATATAAGAAGCCTTATAACGCATCTGAAAGCGGAGCTTAAAGAAGTCGGCAAACGGCGTAATTTCATACGTGAACGCCGAAAAAAGGACGGCAGGCTTTCCGTTGCCGTTGTAGGATATACGAATGCAGGAAAATCCACGCTTTTGAATTATTATACAAATGCCGGTGTGCTTGCCGAAAACAAGCTTTTCGCAACCCTTGATTCCACGGCACGGGGACTCACACTGCCGGACGGCAGAGAGGTGACGCTCATCGACACGGTAGGATTTATAAGAAAACTTCCTCATCATCTCGTGGAAGCATTCAAATCCACTTTGGAGGAAGCCGTATATGCTGACGTTATCTTAAACGTTGTGGATTTCAGCGATGAATATGCGGAGGATCATAAAAAGGTTTCGGACGGAATCCTGAACGACCTCGGCTGCGAAAATACGCCGAGAATATATGTATACAACAAATGCGATGCAGTCGGTGAAGTTCCGAAAAGCAGCGAAAATGAAATATATGTATCGGCAAAGACAGGCTACAACATGGAAAACCTATTGAAGCTGATTGCCATTACCCTGCCGAAAACAAAGATACGCATGGATATTGTGATTCCGTACAGCGAGGGCGGACTTGCCGGAGATATTCGCAATGACGCAATCATAATATCGGAAGAATACGTTGCGGACGGCATACGGTATCTTGCGGATATAGACAAAAAAGCGGTGTATAAATATGAGCGATTCAAGACTTGAATATAAGACCGTAATGCAAGCCGGAGAAAGCTTCTTTACGGACAAAAAATCGAAATTTATAGGCAATGCCGCACCCGTAAAGACGGAGACGGAAGCCATTGCATTTATAAATGAAATAAAAAAGAAATATGCGGATGCTACGCACAACGTATATGCATATGTTGTCAGCGAAAACAATATGCAGCGATACACGGACGACGGCGAACCCTCCGGGACTGCCGGAATGCCGGTTTTGGACTGCATACGCCGTCCGGGACTAACCGACACGGCGGTTGTCGTGACGAGATATTTCGGCGGCACGCTTCTCGGCACGGGCGGACTCGTCCATGCATACGGGAAATGTGCGGCGGCGGCGATTGCGGACGCCTGCCCCGTTATACGGCGGTTATGCGGAATATACAGCGTCAAATGCGATTATACACTTTCCGGCAAGGTGCAGTATTTTTTGGCCGACTACACGGTCGAGGACAGTGTATATACCGACAAGGTTGAATTCACGGTCTGCGTGAAGCAGGGCGAGGACGAAAAGTTCACGGACGGCATCGTTCAGCTCACCGGCAACCGTGCGATAATAAAAAAGACAGGCGAAAGGTATATCGACATACAGGAAGGATAAAATTGCCGGCAAGACGGCATTTTATTTCAAGCTTTTGCGAAAGGAGATAATGATAAACAATGAATAACGAAGAAAACAAAGAAAAAAGTCCGGAGGAGATAAAAGCCGAAAACAAAAACATGATACGTTCGTGCATAATCGGTGCGGTTGTAATCGTGCTGTTTATCGGGATATATTTTGCATTTGGCGGCAGAGGTGACAATGCGGAAAAGACGGCACAGAAAACAGAGCAGACCGCAAAGCCCGAAGCAACAGCCGATTCCGGAAGCAAAGAAGAAAAAGCGGAGAAATCCGAGGAAAGCGGCAAGGCGGAAAGCACCGCTCCGAAATCCGAGGAAAAGGCGGAAAAATCCGAAGATATTTACAAGAAATACGACATAAAATATACACGTGACCAAGCACTCGAGGAAGCTAAAAAAGCTGCCGCAAAGCAATTCGGCGCAGACGCTTTCGTCATACCGGCGAGCGACGAAACGCCGTCCGAAGTGGAGATTGACGGAAAAATGCGTGCGTGCTATATGTTCGGTGCGGATTCTCTCGCCAATATGTCGGGCGAAAACGCATCTATGCGGGGGCTTTATCATTTCGACGCAGTGACGGGCGAAATCTTCGATAATGCCGACGGAAAAATGGCGAAAATAAATTAATGGGATAAGTATTAAGGAAAGGGAGTTTTAATTATGGATATAAACAAAATAATAAAGAAAGTGAATAAAAAATCTATTATAGCGGCAGGGATAGGCGCCGGCGCTGCTGCGGCTGCCGGAATAGGTGCAGTGATTGCTCACAAAGTTTTGAAAAACAGAAAAAAACAGAATAAAATACTTGAGCTGCCTTACGAAGATATGGAGTCGGTTCAGGAGATTAAATTCAGCTACACGGAAAATACAAGGCTTTCGTTTGACGAAGCATATCAAATTGCGCTTGAAGCGGCAAAGAAGCAATTCGGCGAAAACGCAATAATAGTGCCGGCAAGCGAGAAAAAGGCACTCAACGTGAATATAGACGGTGTAAAAAGAGCGTGCTATATGTTCGGTGCGGACAGAGATGATTTTTCCGGCGGTGCTATGGAGGGAATGTATCACGTTGACGGCAACACCGGCGAGGTATTCGACAACGGCAAAGGAAAAATGACGAAACTAATCTAACGACAGCCAAAATCGCATAATGTGGTTATTTTCCCCGCACCGAATTGTGTTCAGGTATCGCTTTCTGCTGCATTGTCATGATTTTCATTACTGTAAAGAGGGGGTCTTGTTTTGAAAAATAAACACCTTATAAAAATATTTTTGTTTGGAATAATAGCATTAATACTGAGCAGCTATTCTTCTTTTGCGAAGGAATACACTTTTTCTCATGATGAAGCTATATATTTTTTAAGTTTTTTATATGATGTTAATACAAACAAACTTGCCGAAAAAGATTTTTCGGATAATGTTGTATACAAACTTCTCAGAGGTCAGCTTACAAACTCTGACGAAGAAAAGGATATAGCTAAAATAGCGCTGCTGTCAACGGCTTACTCCTGTATCAATCAGTCTTTGGACGCTTATGAACGTTCCGTGGACGTATCCAGAGCACACTTGCTTGATTATTTGGAAAAACACGCAAATACTGACATATCCGGAACAATTGCAACCGGAATAATGAGAAAAGTTTTTGCCGCCGCCTGTGAATGTGTTTTACATGAAATGTGCGGCTGGCGTTCTGATGTTGAAGAAATACGCGAGGACATTGAACTTGTTTTGGATACGTTAGGAGAGCTTAAAGATCTGAACAAAAAGGCGATGGGATATGCCGAAAAAGTACAGGCATATGTTGCGGGGGCAATAAACGTAACAAGTACAAACAAACTTAATATGTATAAATATTTCAATGAATATGTAAATGCTTATACATATATAGGCGAAAATGCCGATTTATATATGAGTGCATATGACCTGGAACTGTCCGGAACTATATTGGCATATGATCCGATACTGAATTGGCATTCGGAAAACAATATTGAAACACTGAAAAGGTGGGCAAAATATTTATCTGATATCGAAATCAGTATGTCTGCATCGCAAACGGCAAATTTCTATCTGAAATTGGATTTCAACTATGACGGTGCGGAAGCAGCAGTTTTAAATACCGCACAGAATACGATAGATTATTTCCAAGAAAACGGCTATGCCCCGAAGCGTGACGGCTATACCTTTGACGGTTGGTATCTTGATAAAATGTTTTATACAAAAGCCACCGAAGATGACATAGGCAGCGGGCAAATATGGTACGCCAAGTGGAAAAAGAATCCGGAAATACGGTACACTTATACGATAACCTTTGATTCAAACTGCGATTATATAGATAATTATTCCTACGTTTACGATACAAGAATTGGAAACTGGGTAGACGATTACAAACCAAAAAATCGCCCCGGATACGTCTTTATCGGATGGTATTGGGAACCTGAATGTGAAAATTCGGTCACTGACGTAACCATAAATAAGGATTTGACATTCTACGCAAAATGGGTATCTCTATATAAGTATACGATTGCGGACAGCACAATTACAATAACCGGCATAAATGCATATGAAGTAAAAAACGGCGAAACCGTAACCGATATAACTTTACCCGACAGCATAGACGGTTATCCTGTTAAAAAAATTGCCGAGTGGGCATTTTCCGGCAGTAACAAACTGATAACCTCAATATCGATTCCCGATACGGTTACCGATATAGGAAATTATGCTTTTAGATATTGTACCTCACTGAAAAGTGTAAAAATTCCTGGGTCGGTTGCCGTAATTAATTGCGAAACCTTTTATAATTGTACCGAACTGCAAAACGTCACCCTTTCGGAAGGATTAACCAAAATTGATACACGTGCATTTGCCGGCTGTGTTAAGCTTACCGATTTGAAACTACCGAACACTTTGCAGGTTACCGGTACGGATGCATTTTCATCCTGCACATCCTTAAAAAAACTTATAATTCCGAAAAATCTTACAAAGCTTGGCGGATTCGGTGATTGCGATTCGCTTACAAGCATAACAATTCCGTCGAACGTGAAAATTTGCGATGGAATTTACGGCTGCAAAAATCTTACGGAAATAATAATTGAAAACGGCGTAGAGGAAATAGGCGGATTTTCAGGCTGTACTGCTTTGACAAGCATAACAATTCCGTCAAGTGTAAAGAAAATTGACAACGGATTTTCAGGTTGTACATTGCTGAGCAAGGTTATTATAGAATACGGTGTAGAGGAAATCGGGAACTATGCATTTCAGGATTGCCCTGCATTGAACGAAATAGAGTTTCCGGGAAGCATAAAAAAACTCGGATTAAACCTGTTTGCGATTGCAAACCACGGCGGAGCTCCGGGTTTTGAGGACTATTCATATAACAAGACTTTAAAAAAGATTGTTCTTAAAGAGGGTATTTCAGAAATAGGTACGCAATCTTTCATGGGATGTCAGGCGCTTGATGAAGTTGTTTTCCCGGATACTCTTAAAGTAATAAAAGCGTCTGCTTTCAGCGGATGTATTGCACTCAAAAATATAGTTTTGCCAAACAGTGTAACAAAAATTGCAAATCAAGCATTTTCATATTGTACCGGACTTGAAAGCATAGTGTTGCCGGATACTATAGATGCAATCAACGCCCATACCTTTATGTGGTGTACGAGTCTAAAGGAAATTAATATACCGGCAAACGTAACATATATCGGCATATATGCCTTTAACCACTGTGATTCGCTGTGCGAAGTATATATTCCGAAAAACATAGTGAGCATAGAAGACCGAGCATTTACCGAATGTAAATCCATAATTTCATTTTGTGCTGATAAGCTGAACGAAAACTTTTACACAGAGAACGGCGTTTTATACAGCAGAGCCGACAATCGTCTTGTTTGCTATCCCGCCGCCTTGCAAAACAAAAGTTTTTTCGTTCCGAACGGAATTGAAATTATAGATAATTTTACTTTCTACAAGTGCTCATATTTGGAAAATATAACATTGCCGAATACACTGAAACAAATCGGAACATTTACGTTTGCTTATTGTGACAAAATAACCGATATAACCATTCCGAACAGCGTAACGGAAATAGGAGATTGTGCTTTCTATTACTGTACAGGTCTTAAAAGCATTACGCTTCCCAATAAATTAGAAAAATTATCCGGTGGTGTGTTGGAGATGTGCACAAGCCTGGCAGAAATTGAAATTCCCGAATCCGTAACAGAAATCGGATACTCTGCTTTTATGCGATGCACATCATTAAAAAGTATCACGATACCGCAAAGCGTAAAAACTTTCGGAAATAATGTATTCTATAACTGTAACGCCATTACCGATGTATATTATACCGGTACAGCGGAACAATGGAAAAATTTGAATATTTCCGCCGTTTCAACCGCAAAGATACATTATAATGCAACAACGCTCAACGAAATCGACTTACAAAAAAACGGTAATATACTGAACATTGGCATAAAAGTTCGGAATATCCCGGAAAATGCTTCGCTTTATGTTGCAATATGCGATAAATACGGAAAAATTATTGAGCTTTTGAAACCGGAAATATTAAATGAATATGCCACCATGACGGTAAGTCCGAAAACCCCATACAAGATACAGGCATTCATTTGGGAAGATATATCATATATCCCCATTGTCAAAAACAAAGAAATTAATATAACCAATTATTGATAACACAAACCAAACTATAAATTTTCAATCAGCATCAAGGAGGGAATAATCATGCAAAGACTTATTCTTGTTGTCGAGGACGAAAAACCGATTCTCGACATCTTAAAATACAATCTCGAAAAAGAGGGCTACAAAGTGGCGACGGCGGCGAACGGCGAAGAAGCCGTAATCATGGCGAAGCAAGTCAATCCGGATCTCATTCTGCTGGACGTAATGCTGCCGAAAAAGGACGGATTCGAGGTATGCAAAACAGTGCGCACCTGGTCGCAATGCCCGATAATCATGCTGACGGCGAAAGGCGAAGAAACCGACAAAATATTCGGTCTTGAGATAGGTGCGGACGATTATATAACGAAGCCGTTCAGTATGCGTGAGCTTTCCGCACGCATAAAGGCGAATATGCGCCGTGTCGCCGGAGATGCGCCTGCACAGGAAACACCGGCGGAAACGGGAAATGTAATCGTTTCCGGAAAGCTGAAAATAGACTGCGACAAATACGAGGTATTCCGAGGCGATATTCCCGTTGAGCTGACGCTCCGTGAATTTGAGCTTCTTAAATTTCTTGCCGAGCAGCCGGAAAAGGTTTTTTCAAGAGAAATGCTTCTCGAAAAGGTGTGGGGCTATGATTTCTACGGCGATATGCGCACCGTTGACGTTACCGTGAGCAGGCTGCGCGAAAAGGTGGAGGACGACCCGTCCGCTCCGAAATACGTGATGACGCGCCGGGGCG
This sequence comes from uncultured Clostridia bacterium, assembly GCA_934792465.1. Lineage (GTDB taxonomy): Bacteria > Bacillota > Clostridia > RUG12999 > RUG12999 > CAKVOK01. The sequence goes on from CAKVOK010000049.1 coordinate 16,466, forward strand.
TAGGGTATTACTTCAACAAAAACAACTAATCCCGGAGAAGCACTATGTTTAAAAGTATTAAATGGAAACTTGTTGCCATGTTCATGCTCATGGTGGCGGCCGTAATAATATTGGTGGGAACGATTTTCAGAATAAGCCTGTCCGACTTTTATCTTGACGAATTTTCCGATAAAGTAACGGTGGCGTTTTCCGGTGAATTTTACGAAAATGTTGTCAGCGAAACCGAAAAGGGCAACGACCTTGCCCCCGTCCTCGACGCATATTCCGGACGTATCGGCATAGATTTATACCGCAATATGTATCTTCTGGACGGCAAAACAGGGAAAATCCTCTATCGCACGGACAGCAGCGTAAAGGATATAGAAAAAACACCGAACATTATATCGGCATTAAGCGGCGTCACCGGAGATACGCTGAACGAGCAGCTCACCTACATGGATTATGCAAAACCCGTTATGGTAAACGGTAAAGTAAAATACGTAATATACGTAAAAGATACGAAAGAAGAGCTTACGCAGATTATAAGCACCGTTTTGTCCATTATTCTGCGTGCGCTGCTTGTAGGGCTTCTGATTTCGCTCATAATCGGATATTTCATGTCCGAAACGATAACCTCCCCCATAATCTCGCTGAAATCGAAAGCGGAACGAATGGCCGCCGGAGATTTCGGAACGAGAATAGAAAGCAAAGCAGAGGACGAAATAGGCGACCTCACCGAAGCTTTCAACAACATGGCGGCAAAAATAAACGAAAACTTAAACACAATAAGCGCCGAAAAAACGAAGCTCGAAACCATTCTCAAATTCATGACGGACGGCGTTATAAGCTTCGACGAGGGCGGTGCGATAACGCATATAAATCCTGCGGCGAAATCATATCTCGGCATAGACGAATCCGGCACGGATTTTGACGAATATTTTGAAAAAATAGGTGCGGACATAAGTATGTCCGAAATAATAGTAAAAAAAGGCGAAACCATCGAACGTGAAATAACTGTGAACGACAGGCAGCTGCAAGCATTTTTCACTTCGATTGCGCCGAACGAATCCGTTGTTTCCGCCGTTATAGTCGTAGTTCGCGACGTTACGAAGCTTCACAAGCTGGAGCTTTCCAGACGGGAATTCGTTTCCAACGTTTCGCACGAGCTGAGAACGCCGATAACAACGATAAAAAGCTATACGGAAACTATTCTCGATTCCGAGGATATGCCCATGGAAACGGCAAGACGCTTCCTCGAAGTCGTGCGCAGCGAAGCCGACCGCATGACAAGGCTCGTCTTTGATTTGCTTGAGCTTTCCAGACTCGATTATGACAATTCGAGTATGCCGAAAGAAAAATTCGATTTGAAGCTGCTGCTCGAAAATATCGTGAGCAAGCTTGCATTTGAAGCGGATTCGCACGAACACAAGCTTTCGCTCGCATTTGCCGGAAAAATGGACTTGTTTTTCGGCAACCGCGACAGGATAGAGCAGGTCATAACAAACATTATCGTAAATGCGGTGAAATACACGCCGAACGGCGGCGAGATAAAGGTTTCCGCAGGGCAGATATACGGCAATTTCTACGTTAAGGTGAAAGACAACGGAATAGGTATTCCCGAAGAGGATTTGCCGCACGTATTCGACAGGTTTTACCGTGTTGACAAGGCTCGTTCCAGAAGCAGCGGCGGCACGGGACTCGGTCTTGCCATAGCGAAAGAAATAGTAAATGCGCACAGCGGCGACATTAAAATAACCAGTGAAAAAGGCAAAGGAACGGAGGTCACACTCAGGTTTCCCGTTGTGTAACGTATATGTTACGGTATTTTAAATCATATGTAATATTTCTGTAACATATATGGTGTATAATTATTATATAGAAATACATAACTTGCATCAAAAGAAATGACATATTTATTAACAGGCAGTTTTGCCGGAAAGGACGAGGTATGTTAAAAAAATTATGTTATCTGACAGCTGTGCTTTGTACACTGCTTCTTTTGGGTGCGCTGAGCGTATCGGCAGCACCGACGGAAATGAACAAAATCCCCGAAAGCAAGGGGCTTATATGTATTGATATATATAACCCCGAAACGGTAGTTTCGACCACAACGCAGAGCGACTACGTATTGTCCGGTATCGCAAATCCGGGCGTCGTAGTGAGCGTGTATTACCAGGAAAAATCCACAGGGAAATACAAACTGGTTTCAAACGGCGGAAAGCAGGCAGTTCAGACTATAGGTTCAAGCGGATATTTCGCACAGCGTGTTCTCCTGAACGAGGGCAAAAACAATCTGCTTATAAGAGTGGATTCCTCGTATTCGTCAGCGACTCCGCAGCAGATAATGTCGCTCGAAATCAACCTTTTGGTAGACAGTTTCTGGGACCGTTTCAAAAGCACGTCGAACAACCGTGAGCAGGCTCTCAGAAGTTCACTCAGATAATGAAAAGGGCAAAAGATATAACATTAGTTACGCTAATCCTCATTAGCGTACTTTTGTTTTCAAGGGTATGGTTCGGGACGAATTTTATCGGCGAAATCAAGAAAAATATAATGTTTGCAAAAGCGGCGTATGAATCGGAAACGAAAAGCTTTACAATCGAAAGCATAATAACTCCCGAAAACATCATAGTTACGGGAGGCGGAAAGCGCCGTGTTGTTTCAAAAGGTCAAAACGGATATGACGAGCTTTTTGAACGCATGAAGTCTGCTGCGGAGAAAATCGGCTTAAACCCCGACCGTTTTGCGGAAGCCGAATCGGACGACTGGTCCGCTTCTCTGAAATCACGCTCGATACTCTTCGACTTTGCCGCCGCATACGATTCGGGATTGCTCGAAAAAGCGGGGATTTCTCTGCCGGACGGCGCATACAAAAACATTGTCTTTGTTCCGTCGGATTCGATAGCCGTAAATTCCATGGTATATATAAAGAATCACGGCAACGGCAAGGTATACAAATTCATTGCGGACAGCGGCAACGATGAACTGGATGCCGTGATAAACAAATATGCCGTATCGGCGGACGCAATGAACAGTCCGTTCTCTTTCGAACTGGGATTTGACAAGGCGAGAACGAATACCGGAATATCGCAGAACGTTTTGCTTGATTCCAACATAGTAATCGGTCTTACCGAGAAAAACGTGAACAATGCCGTCTTGCATACCGGCAGCGGATATTTCACGCAGCGGACGGTCGACAGGCTTCTCGAAACCTTTAAATTCAACCCAAACACCACGAGAAGATATATCGACAAGGATGACGTAACGGTATTTGTGGACAACACCGCAACTCTCAAAATATACCCGTCGTATCTCATAGAATACACTTCGGAAAGCGGCGGATATTCGTTTCCTGCCTCGGGACTGAGCGGCAAGGAAACCGCCGCCGCATACGTAAACGGAATTTACGGAACTGTCCGTGAGGTGTTCAAAAACGTTGGCATAAGCGGTATGCAGATGCTTGCGGCATCGGATATAAATTCGGAAACCGCAAAATCGGATATTACAATTAATTTTGATTATTATATAAACGGAATGCCCGTTTTTGCGAACGGTGAAAACGGTGCGGAGCACGGCATAACGGCGGTTTTGAGCGGCGGTACGCTGAAATCGTACAGGCAGTATCTTTTTACGGCGGAGCTTGCGGAGGAATCCGAAAACATTGGTTCTATGATAAATGCGCTCGATACGCTGTATGCAAAATTCAAGAACGAAAAAGAGGTGCGCCTTTCGGACGTATTCACGGCATATGAAGCGGACAAAGGCTCGGATTTGCTAAGACCCGTATGGTGCGCAAAAACAGAAAAAGAAATCGTAATAATTTCTGATTGAAGGAGGGAAAAGTAATGTATTGGTCACGTGTAAAAACAATACTTATTTTTCTCTTTTTTGCTCTCGATATATTTCTTTTCGGATATATCATGTATTCCGACTACGATGAAAATGCCGTCAGCCGAACGGAAAAGGAAAACACGGCGGCGGTGCTGAAAAACAGCAACATAAAAATCGACACGGAAATAATTCCGGACAAAACAGGCTGGCTCGGAATAGTCGAACTGAACAGCATATGGACGGATTCGGACAGCCTTGCGAAATCGGTACTCGGAACGGGAGCAGAGAAAATAAGCGACGGCGCGTACAGCAAAGGCAATACCCGTCTCGACCTCTTTGAAGACGGATTTTCTTATTCGACCGGCGCAAAAAACATAACAAAACCCAATGCAAAAACGGCGGCGGAAGAGCTTGAACAAATCAACATTTCGGCTGACGAAAAAAGCGGCACTGCCCACGGAAACGAATTGCTCTTCACTCAGGAAATAGACGGCGTTCCGATTTTTGAAACCGGTATATCCGTAAAAGCATCGAAAGACAAGCTTGCCGAAGTATACGGCTACTGGATATTTTCCGATTCCGGCGACAGCATTGTAAAAAAGCAGGAGGCTCGGCTGATGCCGGCAACCTCCGTACTTATCAACTTCACCGGAAGCGATTTATACGACAGTCACGGTGATGAAATAACAAAAATCGAAGAGGGCTACAGCATAGGCAGTCCCGCACCGGACACACAGCACAAGCTTGTTTCCGTTGCTCCGGCGTATAAAATAACGCTGAAAAGCGGAGCATATGCTGTATACGACGCAATAAACGGCGAATTTCTGTATGAAAAAGGGAGCGACTAAATGGAGGGTCTTTCAAGCGGCGAGGTTCGGGAACGGATAACTGCCGGGCAGGTAAACAAAACAAACAACAACTACACAAAATCATACGGCAAAATCGTATGCGAAAATATTTTTACGTTTTTCAACGTAATAAGCATAATTCTTTTCGTGCTTATCTTAAAAACCGGGGCATATCTGAACACGCTTTTCATAGGCGTTGTGATAAGCAATGCGGCGACCTCGATTTTCCACGAATGCAAAGCGAAAAAGACGATAGATTCGCTGAACATGATGAACTCCCCGAAAGCCGAGGTCATGCGTGACGGAAAAAAGCAGACCGTAAATACCGAAGAAATCGTACTTGATGACATCGTATTCATAAAAAGCGGCACGCAAATCTGTGCGGATCTTGAAATCATTTCCACGGACGGACTGGAAATTGACGAATCCGTCATCACGGGCGAAAGCCGAAGCATAGACAAAAACATCGGTGATACCGTATATTCGGGCAGTTTTGTTATCTCCGGCACTGCGGCGGCAAAGGCGTGCGCAGTCGGCGAAAACAGCTATATCAGCCGAATTGCAAGCATTGCAAAAAAAGACAAGCGTGTCAAATCCGAAATAAATAACTTTGTAAATTCGCTTATTAAAAAGCTCATATACGCTATGCTGCCCCTCGGCGTACTGCTTTTCATAACGCAGACAAGGGGCGGAGTCGACGTCAACACGGCAATATCCGGCGTGGGCGGCGCAATAACGGGTATGATTCCGAGCGGTCTTGTGCTGATATGCACGATTTCCATGGCTATGGGCGTATACAAAAGCTCTCCGAAAGGTGTATTGATACGTGAAGCGGCAGCCACGGAAACTCTCGCCAGAACGGATACGATATGCATAGACAAAACCGGCACGATTACAACAGGCAGGCTGATAACCGAAAAAATAGAACCCGAAAGTCCCGAATTTGACAAAGCGAAGCTTGCACGTCTGATAAATGCGTTTGAAGATAAAAATGCGACCGCGGCGGCGATTCTCGAAGCCGCAGGCAGCGGCGAATCCGAAAAGCCTATCGGAAAAATTCCTTTTTCTTCCGAAAGAAAATATATGGCGGCGCAGTTTGCGGACGGCACGTATATTCTGGGTGCGCCCGAAATCGTATGCGGAAAGGAATATGAAAGCGGCGGCAAGCGAACGCTTGTTTTCGCCGTGACAAATGAAGAAATAAAGGAAAAGACGTTGCCCGGCAACGTAAACGTATTGTGCAATATCGTACTTGAAGATGAAGTCAAAGAGGACGCCGGCAAAGTTATTTCCGAATTTAAAGATAACGGAGTAAGCGTAAAGATAATCTCCGGCGACAACCCGAAATCTGCTCTCCGTGCGGCACAGCGTGCCGGAATAAACGTAAACAAATGCTGTGATTTATCCGCCATGACGGAATCCGAGGTAAAAAAAGCCGCCGAAGAATATGAGATTTTCGGACGTGCCAAACCGAAACACAAGCAGATTATAGTGCGTGAGCTTCAAAAAAACGGCAAAACAGTCGCCATGATAGGTGACGGAGTGAACGACATTCCGGCAATGCGCGAAGCGGATTTGAGCATCGCCATGGCTTCCGGCAACGATGCCGTGAAAGGCTGCGGAAAAATTCTGCTGCTGAAATCCTCGTTTTCTCCGCTTGTATCGGTTGTGCGAGAGGGCAGAAGCCTTATAAACAACATGGAGCGTGTATCGGGTCTTTATCTCGTGAAAACTATTTATTCATTGCTTATAACAGTGTTTTTTATATTTCTCAATATGCAATACCCGTTCGAACCTATTCATCTTTCCATAATAGGGTCGCTGACAGTGGGAACGCCGTCATTTTTCATGGCAATGGAGAATAATTATTCAAAAATCCGCAAGGGATTTGCAAAACGAATTATTTCCAATGCCGCTCCGGGCGGTCTTATAATAAGCGCAAACGCAATATTAATGGGCATTTTGAACAAGTTCGGCATTATCACGCACGATGCTTCCGTAATTTCCACGGTATACATTGCGGGATTTATCGCCGTGCTGACGCTTGCGTTCGTATCCCGCCCGATGAGCAGATACCGCAGAATTATCGTGATTTTATCGGGAATATGCACGATAGGCGCATTCGTAATCTTCGGACCGATAATAGGGTTGCGGATTAATAGGGCGGCGGATTTCGGACTTTTTGCCGTGCTTGCGGTATTTTATTCACTTATTATGCTGATTTTGAATAAATATATTGAAAAAAGACGAAACTTGTGATATACTATTTATATAGCTAAATGTGCAGCGGCACAGACCAATGCCTCCCCTGTGTAAGGGGAGGGGGACCGCCTGTGGCGGTGGAAGGGTTGTAAAATCCCCTGTGTAAGGCGACGGAAGCTGCCGTGCAGCGGAGGTGTGGGGACCGCCTGTGGCGGTGGAAGGGTTGTCAATGGATGTATATGCTACGTAATAAATACGTGCAAACCCACAACCCCTCAGTCACCTAACGGTGCCAGCTCTACCAAGGCACGCCTACGTATGCCACAGGCATTACTCCGGTGCCCTTACACAGGGGAGCCTATATAAGTATGCAAAGCAGCACAAACCGAAGCCACACCACATCACATGAAAGGAAAGACAGTTATGATAAAACACGTTATACTATGGAACATTAAAGACGAATATTCTCCCGAAGAAAAAGGCAAAATCAAACAGGACATCAAAGCGGGTCTTGAAGGACTGAAAGGCAAAATTCCGGGTCTTGCGGATATAAAAGTAAATATTGAGGGTTTGTCCTCATCAACCGCCGATTTGATGCTTGATTCGACATTTGAAAGCGAATCGGCACTGAAAGGATATGCTGCGAATCCGCTGCACGTACACATTGCGGATACATATGTGCGCCCGTTTACGTCCCACCGCAGCTGCCTTGATTTTGAAATTTAAAACCAATACCGGAAAGGAAAAATATATATGAAAAAAGATTTTATTTCACTCATGGATTACTCCGGACAGGAGATACTGGACTTGATTGCCCTCGCCAAAGAACTGAAAGCGGACAGCAAGGCCGGCAGAAAACACCACATTCTCGACGGCAAAACGCTCGGAATGATATTCACAAAATCTTCTACAAGAACAAGGGTATCGTTTGAAGTCGGAATGTATCAGCTGGGCGGTCAGGCTCTCTTTTTGAGTTCCAACGATATTCAGCTCGGCAGAGGCGAATCGATTTACGATACCGCAAACGTGCTTTCACGTTTTCTGGACGGAATTATGATACGTACATACAAACATTCGGACGTTACAGAGCTTGCCGAAAATGCGGCAATCCCCGTTATAAACGGTCTGACGGATTTGCTCCACCCGTGCCAGGTGCTTGCGGATTTGCTTACGATAAGCGAATACAAAGGCGATCTCAAAGGCAAAAAGCTCTGCTATGTGGGTGACGGAAACAACATGGCACATTCCCTCTTATATGGCTGTACCAAAGTGGGTATGGATATTTCCGTAGCAACTCCGGACAAATACAAATGTGACGAAACCGTTATGGGCAACGCTCTGAAAATAGCCGCCGAAACAGGCAGCAAGGTTGAATTTACAAACAATCCGAAGCAGGCTATGGAAAATGCGGACGCTGTTTATACAGACACATGGGTAAGCATGGGTATGGAAGCCGAAAAACAGCAGCGAATAAAAGATTTCGCCGGTTTTGAAGTGAACCGTGAGCTGATGGATATTGCCAAGCCCGATGCAATGTTTCTGCACTGCCTGCCGGCATACAGGGGCTACGAGGTATCGGCAGACGTCATAGACGGCAAGCAATCCGCAATATTCGACGAAGCCGAAAACAGACTTCATGCACAGAAGGCTGTTATGGCAACATTAATGAAATAAATTACACTTAGATTTATGCTAATTTTGTGAAAGGAATGTCACAATTATGAAACGACCGCTGTTTTGGTTTTCTGTGTGCTTTGCTGCCGGTATCGCTCTCAGCGCATTAACCGGCAGCGGTCTTTGTCTGCTCATTTGCGCAGCGGCAACGGCACTGAAGCCGCAAAAAGAAAAAATCTATATGCTTATATGCGCCGTGCTTATCATCACGGGTGCGGTTCGATTCATGAATCAGACATCGAAATACAATAGTTTTGCCGACAAATACGATGCGAAATACTGCACCGTTTACGGCACTGTATACGATACAACCAAATCCGATGGGATAATGAAATCCGTTTCCGTGAAAACAAAATATATTTTTCGCCGTAGCAGATTCTCACCCGACAAGGTTCGGCTCATTATTTATACGGACAACGAAAATATACGTATCGGAGATTCGATTACGGCACAGGGAATAATCAGAACACCCGAAGCTGCCGACAATACATTTGATTTCGGTCTGTATCTGAAAAGCGAAAACATATCCGCCGCCATGTACAGCGGCGATACAACGCTTAACATAACCGAAGAAAACAGCGGATTTTTGAGCAAGCTGCAAAACTTCACGGGTAAACGTTCCTTTGAACGCTTTATTCCGAAAGAAAACGCAGCTTTCATGCGTGCGCTCGTTCTCGGCGACAGAAGCGGATTTACAGACGAAATGAAAAATGATTTTTCTGCTTCCGGCGTATATCATGTAGTCGCCGTATCGGGTATGCATATCAGCATACTCATCATGTTCGTTACATATCTTTTAAGGCACTTTGTCAGAAAAAGAAAGGTGCGGAATATACTTGCAATCGTTTGCATACTGCTTTATCTTGCGGCAATCGGTGCCGCCCCGTCCGCATTGCGTGCCGGTATCATAGGTATGCTGGCGCTGTTTTCGTGCGTCATATCAAGGCGGGCGGATTTTTACACTTCGTTTGCCTTTTCCGCTGCTGTCCTGCTTGCATTCAATCCGTATTTTATATTCAACGTCGGATTTTTGCTTTCGTATGCGGCAGTTATCGGGATATGCGCATTTTCGGAGGGAATCGGGAAGCTTATATCGTTTCTGCCGGGAATGTTCCGTGACATTGTAACGATGTCGCTTGCCGCAGAAGCGGCAACCCTGCCTATACGGTTGTATTATTTCAATACACTGAACATATACGGCATTGCCTCGAACATACTTGTAATCCCATTCATTGAAATACTGTATGTTTTAGGTCTTATATCCGTTCTGATACCTCCGCTGTTCTACGTAACCGCTCCGATTATAAACATCTTATCGGAATGTGTATTGCTTAGCATACACGCCGTAGCTTCATTGCCCATGAGTGCGGCGGCGGTCGGGAAACCCGGCTTGCTTGCGCTTATCATCATAACGGCAGGACTATTCGGACTGCGTGCGCTTTTAAAATGCCGAAAAGCCGCAGTATACCCCGTTTTGTGCGCCGTACTTATATTAACGCTCATTCTGCCGTACGGCGACAAGTCGGCAAGCGTGAATTTTCTGAACGTTTCGCAGGGCGACAGCATGCTTGTGACGGATTCCCACGGAAAATACTACATGACCGATACCGGCAAGGACAACGGCTCGGCTCTAAACAATCTGCGTGCATATGCGGTGCGAAAGCTTGAAATTTTATTTATCACGCATATAGATGACGACCACAGCGGTGCTGCGAAAAAAATCTTGCGTTCCGTTAAGGTGAAAACGCTGATTTTGCCTTACGTAAAGGAACATAATGCGGACGTTTCGGCACTTCAAAACATTGCCTTAGCAAGAGGCACGAACGTAAAATATGCTTACAAAGATGAAAAATTCAAGATAGGCGGAGGATATTTCAACGTACTTTCGCCCAAAAAAACGTCTTTTATCAAAAATAACACGAATGAAAACTGTCTTGTGATGAAGCTGAAAATGTACGGCAAAACCTTTCTTTTGATGGGCGACGCAGGCTTTTTGTGCGAAAACACGCTTGAAGATGTGAAATGCGACGTAATAAAAATAGGTCATCACGGCAGCCGCCACTCCACGGGAGAAGAGTTGCTTGACAGTGCAAAACCAAAATATGCTGTTCTAAGCTACGGAAGAAATAATTTCGGACATCCGTCCCCGGAAGTTTTGTCTAAACTGAATAAACGGAAGATAAAAACTTATCATACATACAAAGACGGAAATATTAAATTTAAAATCAGCAAAAAAGGAGGCGCACTGAAAGTTGGCTGCGAATGATAGTACAAAAAAACTCAACGAAAAAATAAAATCGGGAGATATTCTCGGGTTGTATCTTTTCACGGGCGAGGAGAAATACGGCAGAAAACTTGCCGCAAAAGAAATAAGAAAGCATTTTGAGGGCAGCGGATTTGACGAATTTAACATAAACGTGTTCGAGGGCGGAGATTTTGCACCGCAGACCTTGGCGGATTATGTGCGGACTTATCCCGTGATGAGCGACAAAAAGCTTGCAATCGTCCGAAATTCGGGTGTTTTCAAGTCGCCGTCCGCCGAGCTTAAGGCGGTCGCCGAGGATATTATAAAGGATTTGCCCGATTATATAACCGTAATATTCGATGAGGACAATCTCGACGGCAGAAGCGGACTTGTCAAGAAAATCAAATCCGGCGGAACGTTCTGCGAATTTAAATTTAAAACACAGGGCGAGCTTGCTGTCTGGTGCAGGAAAACCGCTGCGGAAGCAGGTATTGAAATTTCGGAAGAAAATGCTTCACATTTGGTTTTCGTATGCGACGAAGGCATGGAAAACCTGAAAAACGAAACCGAAAAGCTTGTGGCATATTGCCGTGAAAAAGGCAGAATCGAAAAATCGGATATAGACAAAACCGTAAGAAAATCTTTGAAAAACAGAATATTTGATATGCTTGACGCAATAAGCGAAAGTCGCAGCGACGACGTTTATCTCATGCTTGACGAGCTTATGCAGCTCAAAGAAGAGCCCGTAAAAATAGTTGCGCTGATTTCAAGGCAGGTAATACTCCTGCTGAAAGCGGCGGCACTTATTGAGGACGGCAAGGAGCATGAAATTGCTTCCGCACTAAAGCTGCACCCGTTCATTGCGAAAAAATATGCCATGAACGCACGGGCGGTATCGCCGAAAGTGCACGGCGAACGGCTTCGCCGCTGCCTTGAAGCGGATGAGAGCATAAAGAGCGGAGCTGTCGCCCCGAAATCAGCACTCGAAATCCTCATCGCCGATATGCTGGCGTAGAAATTCCCGCATATCGTTCGGTATCGGCGCAGTAATTTCCATAGGTGTCTTTAAAATCGGGTGTATGAATTTGAGCTTATACGCATGGAGTGCCTGGTGCGGCATATTCGGTTCGCCGCCGTACAGCGTATCGCCCAGTATCGGAAATCCCATATATGAGGTATGCACTCTTATCTGATGCGTTCTCCCCGTGAGAAGTTTCAGCTTCAAAAGGGTATATCCGTCTGCGGAATTAATCGGCTCATACTGCGTTACGGCATATTTGCCGTCCGCACTCACGACACGGCGCATACCTCTTTCGAGGTCTAAAATCGGAGCGTTTATTTCGCCGTTTTCCCGAACCGTTCCGCAGACTATGGCAAGATAATATTTTTCCACATCAGTTTCAAACAGAAGCTTTGCGGCAAGCGGATTTTTGGAAATCAGAACAACTCCGCTCGTATCCTTGTCGAGTCTGCCGTATATTCTGACTGCGGAAGAAATGCCGTTTTCGGCGTAATATCCCGAAACGGCGTTGGCAAGCGTGCCGAAAGAATGACCGTGCGACGGGTGTATCGGCATAGACGGCGGTTTATTCACCGCAAGCAGGTGCGAATCCTCGTAAAGTATCTCGAGGGGGATTTGCTGCGGAATTGTATTTTCGGATTTTTTCTCCGAAAAAATCACGGTAATCACATCGTTCTCACGAAGCATGAAATTTGTAAATTCGGGATTCCCGTTCACGAGAATCCCGTTTTCAAATTTAAGACGTGATATGATACGGCGTGAAAATCCGTGATATTTTTTTAAATATTCGCCCAGCGTCACACCGGAAACATCTGATATAAATTCCATAATTCCTCCGTTATATTCCAAAGCAAGGAGGTGCGGCAAAATCCTTTTGCAATACAGCCGCAAGGCATTACATAAGGTCGTCCGAATCGAAGTCCATAGCCTCCCCTATTCCACTGTTAATATCTTCAAGGTCATAATCTTCGTGATAGCCTTGCTCCTCAGCCCAGTCATGCAATTCCTCATACTCCGGATCCGATTCGTCATTATATTGTGCGAGAAAACCGTAGTATCCGTATATTCCTCCGCAATCGTCCGGAGGAGACGGCTGTCTGAATTTTGTCACAACGGGACAAGCGCCCTCATAGTCGTCAAAAACCTTTAATACTTCAACCGTATGCTCCCACCAATCTCCGAAATCGTATATGTAATCAAACTTTTTGGTTTTTTCAAAATACTTTTCAATTAAAACATCTTTGGCATAAAGCGTTTTCTGCAGACCCGGCAAAAAGCCCCCAAATGCCTTTAATCTTTCCTTTCCCTCTTTTGAGGTATAGTATTCATATTCTTCACAAGCCTCCGAATTATTTGTAATCCTTTCCTGAAGCTCCTTAAAATTAAATTCGTAAAGATGGTAGTTTAACCATTCAAACGCAACCTGAATAATATTATGCAGCTGCATAAAATTAATATCGGCGGGAATAATAATTTTTCGCCATATCGGCGGTTTTGATTTTTTAAGCGTAACCTTAATTTCATATGCTTTCATATATATGCCCATTCCTTTCCGTGCCGCAAGGCACAAAACCAAGTTTGAAAGAAAATTGTTCAGAGTGCCGCTTTGCAGTGAGCGGTGCTATGGGCAATTTTATTCAAACTTCTGTCCCCTTTCCATGCAGTCGTATCTTCATGCCGGTATGTCCTATGTACTTTTTTATAGTATAACATACTTTGGGGGAAATTGCAACAACTTTTTTTATTAAAAAATATCTCCGTAATGATTCTTGAATCAAAAACCGTTACAGAGATATATCCAATCTTTTATTTAATGACTGCTGAACAATTACAAAATGCACTCATATACTAATTTTTTCGGCATTTTGTAATTGTTCAAGT
>CAKVOK010000050.1 GCA_934792465.1 uncultured Clostridia bacterium
ACCTCCAAAATGATATTTTTATTATACATCATTTTGGAGGTCTTGTAAAGAGTTTACACAAAATTCAGGATTGTCTCAAATGTATTTACAATTTACACCTACCCCTGTTTTTGCCTTGGTTCCGGCAGCCGTGTTTTCGTCGTTCCAACCTCCGCCGAATACATATAAGCATTTTCCTATCGGTGTCAGTCCGCAAAGAAGCATATTTTTAAGTGTCGGCATTATATCACTCTCCATAATATATTTATACGGTAATGGGTAATGGTATGACATTTTTTTATGAAAAGTCGACTAAATCTGTCTTAAAATATTGTTTTTAATGGTAGAGAAAAAGCCGACAGACCAAACAAATCTATCGGCTTTAAAAATTATTTGATTTCCACAGACGGTTTTCCGTCCTCTATCTTCAATGTTATCTTTTCGGCATTTCTCAAATCGAGCTTTTGCCAGTATACGAAGTTTCCGTCTGCGTCCTCTGCCTTAATATCCCAGTCGTCCACGGTGTCATCGTCTTTTACGGATACGCTGATTGTGTTGCCGTCCTCGAATTTGCCGTCAGACGGAACCAGGCTGTCATCCCATTTTTCCATACTGCCCTCGGAAATGTAGATGGCTTCAAAATCTGTTCCCGTTTTGTTTTCAATTTTAAATGACAGTCTTCCCTCGTCCTCGGACGGAGAAGCCGTCGGCGATGCCGTTGCCATAATTCCCGGCGACGTCATATTTTCTTCCACTTTTGTATCGTTGTTGCCGCAGGCGCTGAACATAACCGCCGTAATTGCAGCCGCAAGAACACTTATAAATATTTTTTTCATAGTAATCTCCTTATCTGCCTTGAGTCGGCAAAAATTTTATACAGTTAAGCATCGGCAGTTTCCGTTTCTTCTGCCGTGTATATCTTTTGCGGTTTTTGCAAAATATATGTATATGAAAAATTTTAAACCCGGTTTTGTGCCTTGCGGCACGGAAAGGAATAGCATAAATATGCAGATAACTTCTGATATAGAAAAATCTGTTGCGGATTTCAAACGTGAAGCCGCTACCGATAAAAATTTCGATATTATCATACGTGAATTTAAAATAGGTATACAAAAGGCCGCATTTTTTCTGCTGGACGGCGATTCACATTCGCAGGTGACAACGCAGATTATGCGTTCATTCCTGGAAAAGCACGCAAACGCAACCGAAAAAATGAGCGCAGAGGACATAATGAACAACGTTATTCCCTTTGTTGAGGTCACATTGATTTCGGATATTGACAATGCCATAATTACGATGATGACAGGTCCTGTCATAATGTTCGTTGACGGAATCGACGTTGCATTTGCAATAGACGCAAAGCAATTTCCGCAGCGTGAAACCGCCGAACCGGAAACAGACAAGGTTATACGCGGTTCACGTGACGGATTTGTGGAAATAACGATATTCAATGCGGCTCTGATACGCCGCCGCATACATTCAAAATTTCTGAGAATGGAACAAATGATGGTGGGGAATGTTTCTCCGACGGCGGTTATAGTATGTTACATGGACAACAAATGCGATAAAAAGTTGTTGAAAAAAATCAAGGATAAAATAAGCAAAATTGATATTGACGCACTTGTCATGAACCAGGAAACGCTTGCGGAAAATCTGTTTCCGCCGATATGGTACAATCCTCTGCCGAAAATTTTGTACAGCGAACGCCCGGACACAACCTGCGCTGCGCTGATTGAGGGAAAAATAGCGATTATAATAGACAACTCGCCGTCTGTTATGATTCTGCCATCGACAATGTTTGACTTTTTGTCGGAAGCGAATGATTATTATTTTCCGCCGATTACGGGAACTTATTACAGACTTGTTAAAAGCCTGCTTATGATTACGGCAATCCTCTTAACGCCCGTGTGGCTGTGCATTTTGAGCTATCCGGAGGCGATACCGCCTTGGCTTGAGGTGATTAAGATAAAAGAACCGTCTTATGTGCCGCTTGTGGTTCAGTTGATTGTAATGGAATTTATTCTTGAAGTAACACGTATTGCCACGCTGAATGCACCGAATGTTTTGGGGTCGGCAATTGGTATAGTCGGGGCACTGCTTGTGGGCGAATGTGCCGTAAGCTCCGGTTGGATGACTTCGGAAACAGTGTTTTTCATGTCGTTTCTTGCTGTTGCGATTTATGCATTGCCGAGCTTTGAACTGGGGTATGCGTTTAAATTTTTCAGATTAACGCTGATAATACTGACGGCACTCTTTAAGGTATGGGGACTTATCGGAGGGTCGGTTCTCATATTAATTCTGGCGATATGTACAAAGACTGCTGACGGGTCGGGATATTTATATCCATTGATTCCGTTCGACGCAAAGGAACTCGGAAAAATAATGACACGAAAAAGATTAAAACGCTGACAGAAATTTCTAAATGGATGAGGGTGCGGAAAAATGAAATTGTTTTGCTGCACCCTCTTTTGGGACTTTAGAAAAATAGTGCAGAATGGACAGCTCCCATCAATTATTCTCTGCAACCCTCTATATGAATAAAACGTATGTCGTTATATGAATACGTATAAAGAGGGCGCATATATGCGTCGTAGCTGTGGGCGGCAATGCGTATATTTCGTTTCGACGGGATTTTGCCGGTCTGTACTATAAACACGGTATGGTAAAAATCGCCGTAGCCGTCACCGAACTGAATAACATCTCCGGGCATGACTTCCGCTATATCCACGGTTGTTCCGTACGGCCCGTCGGCTTCGTTTTCCGTAATAAAGTTGTAGAAATACGATGCGCCTGCCCATGACGGGCTTCTGTCGTATGAGCTTATATAATACCAGCCGAAAGTCGGCGTGTAGTTCATGATTCCGCAGCCGGCGTATATGCACTGCGAAACAAAATTTGTGCAGTCGCCGCCTATATCTTCAAAATCATAAAATTGCGGATTTCTCGAAAATGCCCATTTCTTGGCATACTTCAATGCAAGTTCACGGTTATACATAAGAAAAACCCTCCCTGTTCCATACTATGCAGGGAGGGTAATTTGGTTCATATATCAGTCTTTGATAAGAGTTACGCTCAACACATCGTCAAGAGCCTTGAATTTTTCAATCTGTGCATCGGTGATGCTGCCGTCTGTATCTATTATTGTAAATGCAAGAGATTTTTTCGATTTGTTGATAAAATTCTCTATATTTGTGCCGTTCTCGGAAAGAACACCCGTAAATGCGTTTATCATATTAGGTACATTCCGGTGTGCAATTGCTATTCTTATCTTGCCGGAACGGGGCATTGAGCATTCCGGGAAGTTTACGGAATTTTTGATGTTTCCGTTTTCAAGATAATCTATAAGCTCTCTTGCTGCCATGATTGCGCAGTTGTCCTCGGATTCTTCCGTTGAAGCACCGAGATGCGGTATTGCAATTGTGTTTTTCATACCTATTACTCTTGCATCCGGGAAGTCCGTAATGTAGCACGAAACAGTGCCGTTTTCGAGTGCGGCTTCTATAGCGTCTTCGTCAACAAGTCCGCCTCTTGCAAGATTAAGAATCTTGATTCCGGGCTTTGCGGCTGCGAAAAGCTCTGCGTTTATCATATTTCTTGTGTTGTCGTTAAGCGGAACGTGAATCGAAATATAGTCGCATTTTGCGAACATATCTTTCAAATCCGTGCTTTTTGTAACGTGACGTGAGATTCCCCATGCTGCGTCGATAGACAGGAACGGGTCGTAGCCTATAACGTCCATGCCGAGTGTGTATGCGCTGTTTGCTAACATAACGCCTATTGCTCCCAAGCCTATAACGCCGAGAGTTTTTCCCATAAGCTCTGTACCGGCAAAGTTGCTTTTGCCTTTTTCGACCAACTTGCCTATGGCATCGCCCTCGCCGTCAAGAGTTTTTGCCCAGTCAATACCTCCGATAATATCTCTGGAGGCAAGAAGCATTGCGGCAATCGCAAGCTCCTTTACGGCGTTTGCGTTTGCACCCGGTGTATTAAAGACTACAATGCCCTTTTCGCTGCATTTGTCGATAGGAATATTATTTGTTCCGGCACCGGCTCTTGCAATCGCTTTGAGCGATTCCGGCAGCTCTGTTTCATGCATATTGAAGCTGCGCAGGATTATTGCATCGGGATTTTGTTCGTCTTCCGATACGGTATAGTTTGCACCGAAATTATTAAGACCGCATGCCGCAATTTTATTTAATGTTTTTATTTTATACATTGCTATCATCCTTTATTTGTTCTTTGTTTCAAAATCTTTCATAAATTCAACAAGCTTTTTAACACCCTCAACAGGCATAGCGTTGTAGATACTTGCACGCATACCGCCTACCGTGCGGTGACCTTTCAGATTAACAAATCCGTTTTCGGCAGCTTCTTTGATGAATTTTGCATTGAGTTCGTCGTTGCCTGTTACGAACGGAACGTTCATGAGCGAACGGTCTTCGGGAACTACAGTACCCTTGAACATGGAAGAGCTGTCGAGATAATCGTACAAAATCTTTGCTTTTTCTTTGTTTATCTCATACATTGCGCTTATTCCGCCGAGCTTTTTAACCCATTCAAACACAAGCTTACATATATATATGGAATATGTAGGAGGCGTGTTGTACATCGAACGGTCTTTGATATGTGTGCTGTAATTGAGCATTGTGGGCGTGAAATCCATTGCGTTTCCTACAAGGTCTTTTCTTACTGCCACGAACGTTACGCCGGCAGGTCCCATGTTCTTCTGTGCACCTGCGTATATAAGTCCGAATTTGTTTACGTCTATGGGTTCCGAAAGAATTATAGACGACAAATCGGCAACAAGGGGAACATCTCCCGTATCGGGAAGCGTGTTGTATTTTGTACCGTAAATTGTATTGTTGAGTGTGATATGAACGTAATCAGCGTCTTTGGAGAACATATCGGCAGTTGTCTTAGGTATATAAGTAAAAGTCTTGTCTTCGCTTGAAGCAACTTTTACGGCTTCACCGTAACGGGAAGCCTCGGCATATGCCTTTTTCGCCCACTGACCCGTAATAATAAAATCAGCTTTTTTATTTTTGTTCATAAGATTGAGCGGTATCATTGCAAACTGAGTCGATGCGCCGCCCTGAAGGAAAAATACGTAGTAATCGTCCGATATACCCATAAGCTCCCTTATTAAATCCTCTGCTCCGTATATGATTTCTTCGTAAGCCTTAGATCTATGACTCATCTCCATTACCGACATTCCGCTGTTGCCGCAGCAAAGCATTTCGTCCTGCGCCTGTTTGAGAACATCAAGCGGCAGCATGGACGGACCGGCTGAAAAATTATAAACCCTGTTCATTACCAAAACTTCCTTTCCGAATATTT
The DNA here is from genome assembly GCA_934792465.1 of uncultured Clostridia bacterium. Taxonomy (GTDB): domain Bacteria; phylum Bacillota; class Clostridia; order RUG12999; family RUG12999; genus CAKVOK01. Next base: position 5,317 of record CAKVOK010000050.1, read on the forward strand.
TTACATTAATATTTTATTTATACTATTAATTATACTACAAAAAACAATGTTCGTCAAGGATTTATCATAATTTTTTTTCCAATATTTAAATAAAATATTGTTTGGTTTACATAATGCGACTATTTTAGGCTGTCGAGGTAGAGATTCGCAACCTCGTTTTTGGAAAAACGGATACGTCCGAAGCTGAATACGCCGCAGCCGAGGTTGGAGCTTTTGCCGGGCAAGCTTGTGTCGAATGCATACATACACATGACTATGCGCATTTCTTCGGGAGTTAGAAATCTGCCTTTGCGCTTTTTCGCTTTGGAATTTAAGATGGCGGCGCAGCCGGATATTATAGGAGTCGCCATGGACGTTCCGCTGAGCCTTGCAAAACGGTTGCCGGGATAGCATGACAAAATTTCATATCCTGCCGCCGAAATGTCCGCTTTCGTGCTTTTTCCGGAAAATTCGGCTTCCCTTGCATTTATGTCAACGGCGGAAACGCAGAGCGTTTCGTTGAATTTCGCCGGATACGAGGGATATTCTCTTCTGCCGGAATCTATGTTTCCTGCGGCGCATACGAGTATTACTCCGTTATCATATGCCTTTTTTATCGACCTGTGATACGTTTCGTTGTATGATGAAGAGGAAAACGACATATTTATTATTTTGACGTTATTTTCAAGCATCCAATTAATGCTTTTTATTACGTTTTCGTCTTTGCCGAAACCGTTTTTGTCAAAAGCCTTTGCAATGTAGAGATTGCACATTGGCGCAGTGCCTATCACGCCGAAATTGTTCCTTGAAGCCGCAACTATTCCGCTGACGTGCGTTCCGTGTCCGTTCTCGTCGAATACGTTGCGCCTGTCGTTGCTCGTGAAATTAATATATTTTTTTACACGCCCCTTTAAATCGTAATGATTTAAATCAATACCGGTGTCTATTATCCCGACGTTTATACCGATGCCCGTGGTTTCGCGCCATTCGAGAGGTGCTCCGCTCAGGTTTATGCCGTAGTCTATTACTTCGCCCTTTAGATTCTCAACAATTTTTTCAACAGTAAATCCGCTTATTTTAAACAAATCAATCCCTCCGAACAAAAAATACAGTCATTACATAGTATGTGAAAACTAAAAAAAGTTGCACTTGTTTTTGTAACGCTTATTCGGAGGGATATGAAATATGTGTGCCTTAGCGGCGGAGAATATCCTCCGCTGTCAGAATATCTTCGGGTGTAAGTCCTATAAAATCTGCCGCTTTTCCGGCTAAATACAGGCTATCCTGTTCGCCGTCCGCATGAGAATCCGAACCGAAAGTGAATTTGCAGCCGCATTTCTTTGCTGCGCTGAGAATACGTGTATGTCCGCAGTTTCTTATTTGGTCGTCCGTCATGCCGAGGAATGCGCCGGAATTTATTTCCACGGCCGTATTGCTTTCCTTAGCGGCGGAAAATACTTCCGAAAGACGGCTGTCCGTGAGCGCTTCGTAAATATATTCTTTAGGATACGGGCAGCTTACCGCCTCAAACGGGTGTGCAAGGCTCGTTACGTATTTTGCGGTCGGAGCGGTGCAGATTTCCATAATGGCGTTCGACATAAAATCGGCATGTCTTTGATACGGCTTGTAGCAATCGCGGTTCATTATATGATGCGTATGCGAATTGGGAACGACTATAAAATCAAGCTGTTCGGCATGCTGCATTGTGATTGCTGCGCCGGTGCCGGGGCAGTAGTCGACTTCGCCGCCGAAAATAAACTTAATGCCTTCCGTATCGGTTTCTTCTATTTCTTTCAGGATTTGGCGGCAATGCTCAATACCCTGTGCCCGATACCAGTCCAAAACCCCGACGCCGCCCTTGGAAAGCGACATACTTTCGGCGAACGGGACATCAAGATCCCACATATGGTCGGCTATACCGATCAGCTTTATTCCGAGTCGCTTTGCGGATTTGACGTAATTTGCAATGGTTGCGCTGTCCTCACCGCAAAGCGAAAGATGTGTGTGCGCATGAATATCATAATCAATTTTCATAATGTTACCTCTCTAATGTTTATTTCAAATCGGCAATGGGGAAATAAGTAATTCGCAGATTCGTACAGCCGTAAGGTTCGAGGGTCACGTCCAGCGGATATGTAACATACTGCCTGTCCTCGAAAGGCTCGAATGTGCGGCACGGATACGGAGCGCACAGGAACGGCGCTTTGTAGCCTTTTAAATGAAGCTTTATTTTTGCATCTTCCCATACATAGCCGTCTGTTTCGATTTCTTCAACGGAAATATCCTCGGGACGTAAGTTTTCGTCGAGTGCAATGTTCCAGGTGATTTGGTCTTTTCTCAGACCAAGCATATCGTGCAGGTCGGCAACGTCGGCTTCTTTGAAATCGGGTTCTGCCTTGAACCAGCTCCAGCCATCCGGAAGCGGTGTAACCGGCGTGCCGGGGTATGGAATCCATTTTTCCTTAATATGCAGTGAATAAAGAAGCGGACCTCTTTTTATGGCTATCGGGTATTTTTTTGCGCCCTTGCTGTCGTCTACACGGATAACTTCAATATCTTCTTCAAATGAGATTGCGAGCGTGTCGCCGCTCTGCCATTCTTTTTTTATCTGTGCATATCCGTTTTCGATTGCTAAAGGCTTTATTTCGCTGCCATTCAGTGTTATCGTATATTTTTTGCACCAGCACGGTATCCGCAGATACACGGAAAATTCTTTGTTTGAGTTTATCTTAAATTCAACCTTGTTTCTGAACGGATATTCCGTTATTTCTTCTATGTTGACATCCTTGTATTTCAGATTGCACGGGCCGTATACCGCCATATATACGTTTCCGCCGTCGTCGCTTAGCATCATTCCCCGTACAAATTCGCCGAGAAGCGCAACGGAGTTTACGGGACAGCAGGACGTGGGGTAGCAGGGTGCGTATACCTGCATATCCTGAAAAGCATTTGAAGATACGTCCGTTGCGTAAATCTGGTTTGGTGCATTCAGATATGCAATCGCACGTTCGTCTTTTTTTCGTGCGCCCTGTGCGCCGTTGTAGAACATTTCTTCCATACGGTCGGCATATTTGGAATCGCCTGTTATGTAGCTCATGTATGAATATGTGGCATTGAAGAAGGCATATGAACAATATTCCGTTTCGGCTGTGGAGGATACGGGCGCAAGATATTCGGTTACCGATACCGGCGAGCCGGAGAGGTGAGTTGCGTTTTTGTATACCTCATCAAGTATTTTTACCGATGCGTCAAGATATTTTTTGTCACCTGTTACGGTATACAAGAGAGCCGGCAGACGCGAAAATGCGCCCATGCCTGCGGTATGCTGCGAATTGTAGTGAAATTCGTTTTCGAGGAAGCTTTTGTATGAGCTTAAGAATATGTCATGCTCACACAAAAATTCGGAATATTCCTCCGCAAAATCGATAAGCCGCTTATCTCCCGTATAATAATAGCAGAAAATCATCGGTTCCATAATATATATTCCGGCATAGCTTGTCTTTTTGTCACCTGCCCAGATTCGGCAGAACCAAAGCATACAGTCGTGTACGGCGTCAAGAACATCCTTGCGTTTAGTAACTTCATAAAATGCAATAAGTCCTCGCATGGCGCAGGCAGTTCCCCAGGCGTTGTAATCGTCGTATATGTTTGCGTCGTCCTCGTAGTATGTGCCGAGGTAGCCGTCCGCTTTCTTTTTTTTGAGCATTTCATTTACCCAATTCGTAACTTTTTCGATAAGCTCTTCGTCGTTTAATGTATAGGCAAGCCCGATAAGTCCGCTCCAGTAGTTTCCGGAAATTTCCGCACCCCAGCCGGACTGATTGCTGTCGTCCCATTTTGAAACATACGTTTTATTAATGAACGGGTCGGCAATCATTCCGGGTTCAAGCTCGTCCAGATGTCCGCCCATACCGTGCTTATTCCGCAGGCATTGTTCTCTCAGGAATCCGGCTGATGTAATGCTGCCGAGCGGGAAATAATTCAGCTTTTGATATTTCATTATAAATCCTCCTTTAAATATGTATATTACAATTATATCACCCGACACATTCAAATTCAATTGATTATTTCTGACATAATATGATTAGTTCTTACACACGCCGCTTGGCGGTGCGAAGTTTAAGGAACCGGTTTTTGTGACTTTAGCTGTAAAAATATATGTTATTTTTCAAAAAAATGTGAATATTTCCGCCTGAAAAAGCCGATACAACAGAAATGTGCATAAGATATCAGAAATAGTCAATTGACTATTGTGTAATATTGGTGATATAATGGATTTGGGCGATAAAAGCAAAGAATCAATTTTAAAACAGGAGGAATTGCATGAACGAAAAATTTATCAAACAGGAAGATATGGTGTTTTTGAAAAGCTTTTACGAAAAGGTAAAAAGCAAGCTGAATCTTACCTCGGACATAATAAAAGGAAGATACCCGTATACAACGGAAAACGGGAAATATACCAATCTCGATTTTATAGGCGAATGGTATCCGGGATTTTGGTGCGGTATGATGTGGCTGATGTATGATGAAACGGGCGACAGAAAATATCTTGAATATGCACGCCAAGCCGTAGATGGTCTGGACGAAGGATTTCGCAATATCAGAGAATACGACCACGACGTAGGTTTTGTATACGGACTTTCGGCCGTTGCGGATTATAATATTACGGGGAATAAAGAATCACTGAACAGAGGGTATCTGGCAGCGTGTGCGCTTATGGGCAGATTTAATCTGAAAGGCGGATTTTTCCGTTCGCAGGACGTAGATACGCCGAACAGATTCATAGTAGATACAATGATGAATCTGCCGCTGCTCTACTGGGCTTCGGAGGTTACGGAGGACGACAGATTCACGCAGCTGGCAATGGTTCACGCCGATACGGTTAACAGAGTGATGGTTCGGGGCGACGGTTCGGTTGACCATGTTGTAAAAATGGATTTTGAAACGGGAGAAGTATCGGAAAGATTCGGCGGACAGGGATATGCGGTAGGTTCTTCGTGGACGAGGGGACAGGCATGGGCTATATACGGCTTTGCATTGAGCTATTTGCACACGGGTAAAAAAGAATATCTCGATACGGCGAAGAAAGTCGCTCATTATTTTATGGCTTGTACGGACGAAAGCGGAGTAGCACCCATAGATTTCAGAGCGCCGAAAGACAATCCGTACAAAGATACCACGGCGAGTGCCTGTGCTGCCTGCGGATACATAGAAATAGCGAAGCACGTAGGCGAATTTGAAAAAGAATTGTATCTGAACGCTGCCGTGAAGATTCTTCGGGGACTTGAAAAATGCTGCGATTTTTCCGATACGGAGGAATCGATTTTGCAGATGGGCAGCGAAGATTATCATTATATGAAACAAAACCTCCCGATAATATACGGAGATTATTTTATGCTTGAAGCATTATACAGAATTTGCGGTAAAAACAAAATTATGATGTGGTAGGTGCAGATATGAAAAGAATATCGTTATTAATAATTTTTACAATGATGATAAGTATTTTTTCGGTTCATGCCGAGAAGCTCTGGGACGGATATGAATCGGACGGGGAAAAGACGGTTGTTGTCGATATGAACAGCGTTGCTACGATAATAAATGCAAAGCTCGGAATATCCACGCAATACACGAAAACGGCGGCATACAGTGCACTTTGGAATAATCATACAAAAAGGGATTCGGTAAACTTTGAAGACCCTGCCGTTACCGACTGGACGAATTATACAACGGTGGAATTTGAAATGTATTCGCCGAAACCCGTGGCGGCAACGTTTGCGTTTATTGTATTTACGGAAGCACAGACTACAAGCGGTCCGTCATATTTTATGAGCGATGTGCAATCGGTAAGCTGGAGCGGCTGGAAAACGTTTAAATTCAACCTGTCGGAGTTCACGGCGAACCGTGCGGCAGTATGGGATAAGGTTACATATGTGAATTTCTCCTCCGGCGGCTGGACAATGACGCCGAATGCGGAAACGGAGCTTTATATTGATTCGATATATTTGTCGGCAGGCGAGGAAGAAAGCTCTGCAGCGGGATATTGCGAATATTCAAGGGATAATGCGGCGGAGGTTCTCGAAAACGGAATAGGCGTTTACGAAAACGAAAGTAAGGTCATGACAAAAGACGGTCTTGCGGAGCTGGTCGAAGAAAAAGCAGCCAAAACATTCACGGATAACGGCGTGTTTTACGTTCCGGCAGGAACACTTTCCAGGATAGACGGCACGGAATATATACATACGAATAAAGAAATGTTCACTTTCAATTATAATGAAAATACTTTGAATTTCAGCGTCGGAAGTGCGGAATATACTCTGAACGGAGAAGCAAAAAGCTTTTCGGGGGAAGTGAAATGCAAGGAAAACGTTTGCTTTGTGCCGTTTGAAGAATTTGCCGAAGCGTTGGGACTTAAAACCTATAAAAAAGGCGGACTTCATGTTGCGGCGAAAGCTACGGACGCACTGGAATACGACCCCGAATCGGCGGAATATATTGCGGCGCAGATTAAATATAAAAGCATAAATGTAAAGGATATAACAGAGGAAGATTACAGAACGTTCCGTGACAGGTGGAACAAGGTGCTTTGCGGCGACGAAACCATAGACCTTGAAAACGAGGCTGTGGCAACGGAGGTTAAGGCGAGGGAAAAGCGTGCGCTTGCCGTTTGGAATTTGCTTGATATGTACGAATCCTCCGGCTCGAATCCTTTTACGGGTAAAGACCCTACAGACCCTATTGAGATAGCTTCCATGGCTTCGAGCATCGGCGAAATGGCATACGGCTGGGGTACATACGGTACGAGTATGTATCATGACCCCGAATGGAAAGACAGAATACTTACGGTGCTGGAATATTTCTGCAATAAATATTTTTCCGCAAAAGAGCTTAACGGAACGGGTGCTGTGGGTACGAATACGGGAAACTGGTATTACTGGCAGATAAGCGCACCGACGAATCTCGTAAATATTATGGTAATTATGTATGATTACATATCGCCGAGGCTGGCGAAAAAATATCTCGTAATACCGGATACGCTTGTATATTCTCCGAGAGGAACAAGTTCGAACCGTGTTCATTTTGCATATGTGGCAATGGGTTCGGCACTTTTGCAGAGGGACGCACAGCGTATAGTAAAATGCCGTGACGGAGTAACGCAGACGATGCTGTTTGTAAATCAGAATATGATAACATCGGCAAATCTCGAATCGACGGACGGATTTTACCGTGACGGCTCTATGCTTATGCATTACAGAGTGCCGTACAACGGAGGTTACGGAGTGCAGCACTACGAGGTTTTGGGACAGATGCTGAGCGTACTCAAGGGAACACCGTTTGAACCGGCAAATCCGAGTATACAGAATTTGTTCGATTTCTTCTTTGCGGGTATGGATTCGGTAATATACAACGGCGTGATGATGGATTTTGTCAGAGGACGAAGCGTAATACGTCCGAACACCTCGACAAGCGAGCTTATTTCGGGCATGATGTATCTCATAGAATATGCTTCCGAAGAAGAACAGGCGATTATAAAATCGAAGATTAAACAATATGCAAAGGAAAACGGAAATATAACAAACCCGTCTACGAATCTTCAAGTGTTAAACGATTATTACAATATAATCAACGATACCTCCGTATCGGCGGCGAAAAAAGAGGATACGTATACTGTACATTATAATATGGATAAGACGGTGCTCAAAAGAAAGAATTTTGCAATAGGCATTTCGATGTCTTCACCGAGGGTATACAACTACGAAGCGATGAACGGCGAAAATCTTAACGGCTGGTACTGCTCGGACGGAATGGTGTATCTGTATACGGACGACAACAATGCGTTCGGTTCGGAATATTTCAATAATGTAAATTCATACAGGTATCCGGGAATAACGGTTGAGGCAAGAGAAAGAAACGCTATAGAGATGCCGGCGGCAAAAAGCTATTTGAGCAGCAAGGATTTTGTCGGAGGCGTTACGGACGGCGTAAACGGAGCGGCTGCCATGGATTTGGAAAGCTATCACAAGGACGGCTCGGACGGAGTAGAACCGTATATATGCGACCTTACGGCAAAAAAATCATGGTTTATGCTCGGAGATAAAATGGCGGTTCTCGGTACGGATATACACGCAACGGACGATTATGACGTAGAAACCGTTATAGAAAACAGAAAATCGAGAACGACCGTAAGCGCTTCCGCAAATTCGGCGGAACAGTACGAGATTAAAGAAGTAACCGCAAGCGATGAACCGCAGCCGGAAAATCCGATAAGCGCAGCGGTAGACGGCAATTTGCAGACACGCTGGTCGGCAGGCGGAAATCAATGGCTGAAACTTGATTTGGGAGAAAATAAGAAAATCGGTATGACGAGAATTGCTTTCATGAACGGCAACGTCAGAAAGACAATGTTCGATATTAACGTATCTGCGGACGGAAACAACTGGAAAAAGGTGTTCTCCGGCGCAAGCAGCGGCACGGAAAGCGGATATGAAAATTTCGCACTCGATAATGCGGAGGGAAGATATATTCGTTTCGATTGGCGCGGAAATACGCAGAACGAGTGGAATTCAATCCTCGAAATCCAGGTTTTCGGCATGAATAAAAACGGCTCGAAAAATTATGAGTTTGTATATACCGGACAGGAAAAAGTAATCGCAGACGGAACGAAGCTGAACGTTTCGAGTGCGGATTTGAATACAAAAGCCAAATGGGTGTGGTACGAAAGCACGGGCGGCTATGTGTTTGAAAATCCGGAAGACATTAATATGCGCCGCACAACGGGCAATCCGAGTTTCTTTGAAATGTGGATAAATCACGGCAAAAAGCCGGATAATGCGAAGTATGCGTATGTTCAGCTGCCGCTGAAATCCGCAGAAGAGGTAAAGGCATACAGCGAAAATCCGACGGTTAAGATTTTAAGCAATACCGAAAAGCTTCAGGCAGCGGCGGACGAAACGGCAGGGCTTACGGAAGCAGTATTCTGGAGTGCCGGAGCGTTGGGATGCTACTCGGTAGATGTGCCGATGATGTTTATGGAACAGAAAGCGGACGGAAAATCTGCGATTGCGGTAAGCGACCCGACTCAAAAGCTGACTTCGGGCAGAATTACCGTAGAGGGTGTATTTACGGCAGAAGATGCGGACGATAAAATATCCGTTACAAACGACGGAGCGAAAACGTATATAGACGTCGATTTCACTGGTTCATACGGCAGAAGCTTCAAGGTAACGCTCAGATAGCTTATGCCGATAACATAAAAATACAAAACGAAAGGCAGGCAAAAACATGAAAAAAACATTAGGGTTAATGCTCGCACTTATTATGATGATTGCCCCTACGGCATTGAACACGGTATGTGCGGCACAGGAGGACGTTGCCGTATATATTAATACGGCGGAAAAGGCGGCGCTTACGGGAACGGAGCTTTCCGGCAATGTGAAGCTTCATAACGGAGTGAGCGGAGAATGGACGCCGTCGGAAACGGTCAGCGTAAAAACGGCGGATTTTAACTTGGCAACAGACGTTACAAAGTGGGATTATTACGGATTTTGGGTATACAGTCCCCATGCGGCAAGCGCAAAGATTAAGTTTGAAATTGTATCAAACGATACGTCAGGCAATACAAACAAGTCGTTTTATACATTGTTCAATGTGGATTGGTCGGGCTGGAAGAAAATCGAGGTAAAGCGGGATACGCTGTATGCGCCGATAAAACCTGCGGATTATAAAAATATCAAAAGTTTTGATTTGTATTTTACAAACGGTGACGGCAATATGAAAAGTCCGCTGTATATAGACAGCTTTATGATGTACAACAAGGCTGATGATACCTCGGACGGCGTTGACAGAAGAACCATACGTGATTTCGATACGCCGCAGGCTGCTTATTACAATATAACAAGCGGAAAGGAAAGAGAATCAAACACGGAATTTACATATATAAACAACAGATCCGTTGAGATAAAGCCTAAGGACGCTACAAATTTCCAGATAAATTTAAGTCCGTATATGTCTGTCAGCGAGGACGGATATATCAATATGTGGGTATATTCAAAGAAAGCTACCGGCGACCAATTCTTTATGGCGCTGTTTTCAAACGGGAAATGGCAGTATGCCGGCAGAGATTTGGCGGTTGACTGGGAAGGCTGGAAGAAAATCAGTTGTCAGATAGTACAGGGTTCGCTAACAAAGAAATCTAACTTTGACGCAAATAATGTAGATTCAGTAAGAATATATTTCGATTACCGTGACGGCTGGACGGTAAGCGAGGATACCGCAATCTATATAGATAAGGTATGGTATTCGTTTATGAATACGGCACCGGCACTCAGCCTCGGCACCGCAGAGATTGAGGGAAAACAGGACGCAGACCCGATTAATTCGGTTGTAAGCTTCGACCTCGGAGCAAGGCTTGCGGATAAAAATATGTCCGCTATGGTATCGGCTGCGAAAGTCGAAAACTGTGTGGAAACTCCGATAGACGGCGTTACGGCGCTTCAGGAGGGTACAAAGCTGAATGTGTATTTTACAAAGGGACTTGAAGAAAATACCGAATACAATGTGAAAGTAAACGGCACTGCAATAGGTATGTACGGTCAGACGCTGGATATAGATAATACGGTCAGCTTTAAAACATCGGCAATGCGTTTTGAAGCAAACTTCAAATATGTGGATATGTTCGGAGATGAGATAACGGAAAAGCCCGGTGCGGACACGTTGTTATACATATCGGGAACAATCGTGAATAAAACGGCTTCCGAGAGAACGGTTACGGCGCTTGTGGCGGATTACGATACGGCAAATAAGCTTACGGGCATAGAAAAGTATACTTACAATGTAAGTGCCGGAGAAACGAGAGATGTTTGGGAAGCAATCGGCACCGGCGGTTATGAGGGCAGCAAAAAAATTGTCTTTGTGGACGACCTTAATACGCTGAAACCGATAACGAATGCAATAGGATATTAAAAGAACGATAAACTTAATTTACGGCAGACGGCGGCAAGGCGAATGCTCTGCCGTCTGCCCGTAAAGGTTCGGGCAAGGTCAGATTAAAGGAAGTGGGACTATGAAAAAAATTGCAGCATTTTTAACGCTGATTTGTTTGCTTATTCCGACGGGAATGTCTGCAAAGGAGCTGTATGCCGGATTGATTGAATTTTCTTCGGAGGATTATATTGTAAATTCGGGATTTATACCGGAAACCGAAATTAAATATTCTTATGAAAGAAGCGCAAAATGGATACAAAGCAAGAGCGGACACAGGGAGATGAAAGTAGGCGTCGGTGACTGGACTCCGTATGACGCATTACATCTTATGTTTTATGCCGAGGAAGCCAATTCCACACAGTACAACATTATTGTTTACTGCGGTGATTCCGCATTCAGGGGCGGATATGCAAGCTACGTAATCGACATAGATTTTTCGGGCTGGCGGGATATTGAAATACCGCTCGAAGCATTTACGCCGGTGGAAAAGAAAGGCGTATTTGATTTTGGAAGCGTGAAAGGGATTGCCGTAAATGATTTTTATTCGATAACGCCGGTTGTAGGCTCTGTCGCTTGTCTGGATAAAATATGGCTCAGCGGTGACGACGGAATTATCGAGGTAAAAAACGAATATCCGCTTTCGCCGTCTGTGCCGATAACTTCTATAGATACGGAGGATATGCATACCGTAGCCGAGTTTTCGTGCGATGATAATATAGGAAGCTTCGGAAAAACGACGGATATTTTCCGTATGTATGAAATGAGCTGTATTTGGGACGCCGGTGTGCCGAATACAGATGTCCGAATAAATTTTAGCAGACCGCTGGATATAACAAAATACAATTATCTTAATTTTTGGATATACTCAAAGAACGCAACGGACGCAGTAATGATAATCGCCATTCAGAATACGCGGTATCTGGCGACTGCGTACAAAATAAATTTTACGGGTTGGCGGCTCGTATCGCTTCCGATAAGCGGATTTGAGCTTTCGAACGACCCGGACAAAACGGCAATGACAACGCTCGTTTTTGAAAATAACGGCTGGACGGGTACGTCCGTTCCGGATACGATACTTTGCTTCGACAGAGTATGGTTTTCAAAAAAAGCTCCGTCATCATTCGAGCCGGCAGACAGCGGTGAGAACAAAAAAATCTCGCGGAAAGACGGTCAGATACAAATTAAATTTACGAATAATTTATATCCGTCCGATTATAAAAAAGCGGTAAGCGTAAGTTCCGGCGGTGAAGATGTGGATTTTGACGTAACGGTGAAAAACAATGCGCTTAAAATAGATTTGAAAGAAGAGCTTGAAGCCGGGCAGAAAATAGATGTTGAAATACTTCCGTATATTTACGATATAAGCGGACAGCTGCTTGAGAACGAACAGAAGTACGGTTATACCGTTTCGGACAGCGAGCTGTCCGCAGGACGGATTAAGATTGAAAATAACAAATCGACAGTAAATGTAACGAATTATTCAAATGAGAAGAAAGCGGTGAAACTTGTTTTCGCCGGTAACAAGGTAGACGTTGAAGAGTATACGCTCGAGGGCGGAGAAAGCGCCGATATAACGGTTGAAAGCGAGGAATCGGAAAAGGCGGTTTCTTATCTGGCGGCAGATGATATATTATCTCCTTTGGGAGAGATTGCCTGCTTCGGATATGAAGAAACCGAGCTTACGGAATCGGCAGATATTACATTGACCGATGTAAATATGTCGGGGAATACGCTTGAAATCAGCGGAACGGCAAACGGGGACGGCACGGTGCTTTCGGCGGTTTCGGGAGAAGGATATAAATTTATAAGACCCGAAGTCATAGGGAAAACCTTTGAATTAAGCTATGATATGTCGGAATACGAAAGCGGAGAATACGTTTTCTTTTTGGGAAATGTTTCAAAACCGTTTTATTATGCGGATGCTGCCGATGCGGAAGCATTGACGGCAGCGGTAAACAATTCCGAAAGCTTGGACAAAATGAAAACAAGCATTGCGGAGTACGAAAAAATATTCCTGGGAACGGAGCTTAACGAAAACGTGTATAATTCCGTATTCGAGGGAAAACCCTACGAATTCGCCGACGATATAAAGCTTGTTGCGAAAAAGGCGACCGATTTGCTGAACGAAGTTAACGGCAGCGACTGGTCGTGTATAGAAAATATTTTTGGGGAAAATGAAAAAATAATTATGAATAACAGCGAAAGCTATACAAAATTCCTGAGCCTTTCCGCTTCTGAAAGAGCGGAAGTCATAAAGAAACTGAAAAATAAAGGCGAGTATAGCAGCTTTGTTGATATACGAAACGAACTGAAACGCATTTTGGACAGCAGAACAAACAATAACTCGGGAAGCTCCTCCGGCGGAGGTTCGGGAGGATCTTCGGGCGGCGGCAAGAAATCCGCCGTGGCGGAAGCTCCGGTTTCGATAATCAAGAATATTGAGAAACCGACGGTATTTTCTGATTTGGAGGAAGAACCGTGGGCAAAGGAATATATAATGAATTTGTATGAAAAAGGCATAGTGAACGGAGATAACGGTAGGTTTTATCCGGGTGCGGACGTTACCCGTGCCGAATTTATAAAAATGCTTGTTGCAGCGTTTAAAATCGAAACCGGCACAGACTGCACATTTGACGATGTGAATGAAAATGACTGGTATTATCCGTATATATCGGCGGCACAGCGCAGCGGCATTATCCGCGGCGACGGAGAGAAAGCGTATCCCGAAAATAATATTTCCCGCGAGGATGCGGCGGTTATGCTTTATAGGACGGCGCAGGATATTCCGTCCGGCGATTCGGCGGATTTCAGGGATTCGGCGGATATAAGCGAATATGCGGCGGAAGCTGTTGCGGCACTGAATCAAAATGGGATTTTAAACGGAGATAATTTCGGCTTCTTCAATCCGAAAAAGAATCTCAGCCGTGCGGAGGCGGCGAAAATTATAAGTTCTTTGATTGCAAAAAGGGAGGTATAGCATGAATTTTAAAATGAAATATAAGATATTTGCGGTTTTCTTGTGTATTTCCTTTTTTGTACAGACGGTATCGGCAAATACGTTTTATGAGTTCAGGAGAACAAATGTTACAAGAAGTGAATTTGCGGAAGCTTTGATACGGCTTTCGGGAATAGATGCCGAAGTTTTTTCCGATAAGGAGGATAAATATCTTACGGCAGCATACAAAATGGGATATATGCAGGAAAGCGAAACGGATAATTTGACGGGTATCGAAGCGGTGAAGGGAATACTTGCGATTTTGGGTTACGATAAGGTCGTGAAGTTAAGAGGCGGCACGGACGCCGAGTACCTTTCGGAAGCCGTATCGCTGAACCTTATACCGAACGGCTACGGCGAGGAAATAACGTCAGCGGTGCTGTCGGAAATGCTTCGACGTGCGGAGAATACCGTGACCGTTGAACCGGAATCGGTGGGCGAAAAGGTGACATACAGAAAAAGCGGAAAAACGCTGCTCGAATATAATCTCGATATTTATAAGACGGACGGCATACTGACCGACAACGGATATACGGGACTGACGTACAAAAAGAGCGAATGCGGAGTAAACCGTGTGATTATCGGCGGAACAAAGTATCTCTGTACCGATGAAAAGCTGTATAAATATCTGGGTTACAACCTTTCCGTATATTATAAAGACAATGACGGAGAACCGGAGATTGTTGCGGCAGAGCCGAAAAATACGGTGTCAATTACCGTAAACGGTTATGACCTGACAACGGTTTCAAAGGAAAAAATCAAATATGACCGGAATGGGAAAGAGGAATATGTTAAGCTCGGCGATATGTATTCGCTTATTCTGAACGGCATATGGTCGGAATACAAGCCGGAATATGTAAACAAGGTAAACGGCACATTGGAATTTATCGACAATGACGACGACGGATTTTTCGAGGTTGTTTCCGTAATGAATTACAAAGCGGTTATAGCGGAAAGCATTATTTCGGAAAAATATTCCGTTATAGACAGAATAAGCGGCAAGGAGCTTGTTCTTGACGAAACGGACAGCGACAATAAGGTTTTCGTATATGTTGACGGCAACCGTGCGGATTTCAAAAGAATCTCGGCGAATGACGTAATATTATATGCTCTCGGAACAGGAGGACGCAAGGAAATAAAGACGGCACTTATTTCAAACGAAACGATTTCCGGAACCGTTACGGCGATAGATGATGATTATATAACTGTTGATGATATAGAAAAAATAAGATATACGCCGGGAGAAATAAAAAACCTGAGAGTCGGAGTCAGCGGCACTTTTTATACGGATTATTTCGGCAAAGCCGTTTTTCTTGAAAGCGAACGTGAATACGTTTTCGGGTATGTCAGAAAAATTGCCCAAGACCCGATGGGAAAAGTGGAAATGAGAATATTTTCGCAGTACAACAGATGGGTTACGCTTCCCGTGGCGGACAGGGTGCAATATAACATTAGCGGAAGCATTACGAAAAACGAACTTTTTAAGAAGCTGGACAACAACAGTATGCTGATTACATATAAGGTTTCGGAGGACAGAACCGTCACCGCCGTGAATTTTGCGCAAAGCTTTGCGCCGTGGTCCGACGAAGAAAATGACGCTATCGAAGCAAAGATATTCAGAATCAATTTTTCGGGTACGAAAAGATATTCGTGGAGTACATTCGGCGGCAATATAGCACCGACAGGCGATACGATAATATTTGTAATACCGTCGGCGTCGGATAAAGAGGCAACGGAGGAGAGCTATTATATAACGAACAAATCATCTCTGCCGGCGGCTACATACACTATGTCGGCATACAACTGCGATAAAACGATGCAGCCGGAGGTTTGTCTTGTGGAAGCGATAAATTCCGATGAATTTAACGGAGATTCCCCGAATAATATAATGATTGTCAGAAAAGTGGTTCACGGCTATTTTGACGATACGCCGACGTATGCGATAGAGGGTCTTTATGCCGGAAACGAATATACGCTCTATACGAAAGACGAAAAGGTGCTTGACGGATTTGACTTGAAATGCGGAGATATAATACAGATTGTATTGACGAAAAAAGGCGCTGTAAAGGCTATAGAATACCGGGGCAACTGCGACGAGGGATACAGCGAGCTTGAAAATTATTACAGCCAGGTGGGATTTTTCAAAGGAGAAATACTTTCGGCAGATACGAAAAACAATCATGTGCTTGTAAAATATTCCGATACGAACGCATATGTTGTGGATATTAGATCAAGAATAAGCAACGTTTATTTATACGATTCCGAAACGAAGAAAATAAGGGTATCGAGCGTATCGGAAATCAAAAAAGGGGATTATGCATATATTTCCGTGAGATACGGTCAGGTATGCGAAATGATTATCATTAGAGGAGAGGCAGAAAGTATATGAAAAGTTCTTTGTCATGCAGAATAAAAGACGAGCTGTATCGCAACGGAGTATTGTACATAATGGCAATACCTGTTATATTGTATTTTATTCTTTTTATGTATTTGCCGATGTTCGGACTGGTCATTGCATTTAAAAAGTACGACATAGCAAAAGGCATTTTCGGAAGTCAGTGGGTGGGCTTCAAATATTTTAAAGAATTTTTTACGGGACTTTATTTTAAAAGAACGTTAAAAAATACATTGATGCTGAGCGGAGGCAATATTCTGTTCGGGTTTCCGGCACCCATAATATTTGCACTGCTGCTGAACGAGCTGCGCAACAAGCATTTTAAAAAAACGGTGCAGACCATAACATATCTGCCGCATTTTATATCGCTTGTTGTAGTGTGTGGAATGCTTACGAATTTCTTTTCGAGCGACGGTGTGGCGACGCAGATAATAATGAAATTCGGCGGCGAAAAGATGAATTATCTTGCAAGTACGAAATATTTCAGGACGATTTACATAGCTTCCGAAATATGGCAGTCGATAGGCTGGAACAGCATAATATATCTTGCGGCGCTCACGGGCATAGATATGCAGCTTTACGAAGCGGCGGTAATCGACGGTGCGGGAAAATGGAAGCAAATGCTTCATGTAACGCTCCCGGGGATATTGCCGACAATATCCGTTATGCTGATATTGGAAATAGGTAAAATGCTTAGTCTGGGATATGAAAAGGTAATACTTCTGTATAGCCCGAATACGTATGAGGTGGCTGATATTATTTCAAGCTTTGTATACAGAAAGGGTCTTAATAATTTTATGTACAGCTATGCCTCGGCTGTGGGACTTTTCCAGTCGGTTGTAAATATAATACTGCTTATTGCGTCAAATAAGTTATCCAAGCGTATAAGCGGTTCGGCATTGTTTTAAAAAGGAGCGGGGCTATGAATATTAAAATTTCATTCGGAGAAAGGGTATTCAGACTATTGAACACTGTGTTCATGGTTTTTATGATAGCAGTGACGCTTTACCCGTTTTATTACGTGCTGATGGGTTCGCTTTCCGACGGAATACAGCTTGTAGGCTACAGAGGACCTCTTTTCAAGCCTCTCGGAACAACGCTGAATGCATATCGTTCGGTATTTAAAAACCCAAACATCTTGACAGGATACAGAAATACTGTCATAATAGTATTAGTGGGAACAACACTGAATGTAATCATGACATCGATGTCGGCATTTCTGCTTACGAGAAAATCTTTTGCGATTAAAAATTTTCTTGCATACATGATGATATTCACGATGTATTTTTCCGGAGGACTTATACCGACATATCTTGTGGTATTCAATGTGCTGGGACTCGGCGACAGCTTGGGAGCGCTCATACTCCCTACGCTTATCAGCGTGTACAACGTAATCATAATGAGAAGCAATTTTGCGGCTATACCGCAGGGACTCGAGGAATCGGCACGCATAGACGGGGCGAACGAATTTGTTATATTTTCGAGAATAATAATGCCGCTGTCTATGCCTATAATTGCGGTAATGATTCTTTTCTACGGCGTAAATCATTGGAACAGCTGGTTTAATGCAATGATTTATCTGCGCACGAGAGAAAAATATCCGCTTCAGCTTGTATTGAGAGAAATATTGCTTTCGGGAACTGCCGACCAAATGGCGGGTTCGAGCGGGGCGGACCAGTACGCACTCGGCGAAAGCGTGAAATATGCGACAATAATAGTTGCTACAGTACCTATTCTTGCCATATATCCTTTTATACAGAAATATTTCGTAAAGGGAATTATGGTAGGTGCTATAAAAGGATAATAAAGAAAGGAAGATGAAAATGAAAAAAGTATTAACGGTTTGCCTGGCAGTGATGATAGCGGTATCATCGTTTGCGGGCTGCGGCAAAAAACAGGAAGTTGCCGAAAAACAGGAGTCCAAGGACACATATACATACTGGAGTCCGATTCAGGGTCAGCTTATGACGGTTTACCGCTCGCTGGCAGAAGTATCTATGTATAAAGAGCTTGAGAAGAAAACAGGCAAAAAAATTGAGTTTCTTCACCCGTCGGCAACGGACGAGGCAGAGCAGTTTAACCTCATGATAGCGTCGAAAAAGCTTCCGGATATGATTGAATATAATTGGAGAGTATATCCGGGCGGACTTACGAAAGCGATTTCGGACGGAATTATAGTGCCGTTAAACGATTATGAAAAAGAGATTCCGAATTATTTGAAACGCCTGAAGGAGGACGAAGTATTTGAAAAAGCCGCAAAGACGGATAACGGAGATTACTTCGGATTTGTTTCTTTGAATATCGGAAATTATTTCAATTTCTGCGGTTTTATGCTAAGACAGGATTGGCTTGAAGATTTGAATCTGAGCGTGCCGGAAACAATATCGGATTGGGAAAATGTACTTACCGAATTTAAAACGAAAAAAGGCGCAAAAGCACCTCTTACGGATATGAAACGCTTGTTTGAACCCACAAATTCAAACAATGCGCTGAGCGGCGGATTTGGGATAGCCAAGGGTCTGTATACCGATAACGGCAAGGTGAAATACGGACCTATGGAGCCGGAACACAAGGAATATGTAGAAACCATGCGCAGATGGTATAAAAACGGACTTATAGACAAAGATTTCCAGACTAATACGTCAAATATTACAGAAGCTAAGATTACATCGGGCGATTCCGGTGCGGTGTTCGGCTCTGTGGGAAGCTCAATGGGCGTTTATCTTGAAAAAATGAAAAACGACCCGAATTATAAGCTCGTTGCCGCTCCGTACCCGGTTAGAAACAAAGGTGAAGGCTCATATTTCAAATATTCAAAGATGACAGGCGCTGTAGATACGCCGTATTTATGCATAACAACTCAGTGCAGCGACATTAAAGGCGCGGCAGAATGGGCAGACAATCTTTACAGCGATGAGGGATATATGCTTATGAATTTCGGTATTGAGGGCGAGGACTACAATATGGTGGACGGCTATCCGAAATATACGGATAAAATACTCAAAAGCCCGTCGGGACTCAGCATATCGGAAGCTTTGATGAGAGTTTGCCGTGCGCCGTATACAAGCCCCGGTATCAATCAGGCACCGGAATATCTCGAACAGTTCTATCAGTATGACTGCCAAAAAGAAGCGCTTGAAATCTGGGAAAGATATCCGGACGATTACAAGAAAGGCTTCTTGCCGCCGATTACATATTCGAGCGATGAAAGCGATGAAATATCTTCGATTGAATCGGAAATTCAAACTTATGTCGAAGAAAATGTCGTGAAATTTATCACGGGAGATAAGGATATGAGCGAATACGACGGATTTATAGAGGATATGAAATCGCTCGGAGTGGAAAGATATATAGAAATAACACAGAGTGCATACGACAGGTATCTGAAAAGATAAAATAATGCTTCGGGATATCGTATTGTATATACGGTATCCCGATAAAACAAAGGGGTGGCGTTTGTGAAAGATAAAAATCGGGTATTTTACGGACTTTGGAGCTACATTGCGGTATGTATTATATCAATATTAATTAATATGATAGGGTATAATGCGGCGATAAAAGCCGTGAGTGTGCAAAACGAAAAGGCAGGCATGAGCATAGCCGAACACGCAAAGAGTATATACGACGTGTATTTCGGCAACGTAGTTTCGGACGCTTCGGCGGCACTCAAAAACAGTGCGGTTCAAAAGATTATAAAATCGAAAAATATAAGCGAAAACGACATCTCGGCGTATAGCAGGGAGGCATATTCCTCAATAGAGAAAAGAGCAAGTGTGGTAACAAAAATGTACGTTATTTTCAAGGATAAGGATTTGCAGGTGGGCGAGGGCATAACGGACATCAAAACGTGCTATAATATGGCATTTGCGGATTTCTATCCGGATAAGGAAGCGTGGCTTGCAGAGGTGTTTTCTGTAAAGGCATTTGAATTTAAATCTCTTACGGACAAAAACGGAAACCGCAGGATTTTTTTGTATTATACGCAGCCGTCCATAGCGAAAGTTCCGAATGCGGCGGTTATAACGGAAATCAATATACCCATAGTCGAAAGCGTATTAAAAAGAAAAGTGGGACGCAGCGACAATATTATAATTGAGGACGAAAACAAAAATATATTGTTTTCGGCACAGAAACAAACGCCCGATTTTAAAGACGCCGAATATACCGACAGCAAAAAATATATAATGAGCAGGTGCAATTCGGAGTCTTTCCCGATATCTTATATATACTACGTACCGCTGAGAGATGTTGAAACAAGTATAAACGGTGTGCGGAATATGTTTATATTCTCGTATATACTGTGCCTTGCGGTATGCAGTCTGCTTGCGGCATATTTTTCAAAAATCAACTACAGACGCTATGAGAAGATAGAACAGCAACTGAAAGAAAAAAATATGTATCTGTCGAAAAATATACTGAAAGATATGATAAAGGGCAGAACAGAAATGAACGATGTGAATGTGGAAATTTTGTATCAGAACAATATTGTTTTCTTCGGCGATAAATTTATTGTTATAGTTTTTGATTTTGCGGTTGAGGATAATGCGGAAAAATCGCAGCCGCTGACCGAATATGTCAAAAAACAGCTTCTGAAAAGCATTCATGAATCGGGCAATGTGTTCTTTACGGAAAACGACGAGCTTTTGGTCGGAATAATCAACATATACAGCGAGAATACGGACGATAAGCTGATACCGGAGGCGGCAAAGGTATTGAGCGAAAAGCTCAAAAACGAATTTAATGCGGATATTATGTGCGGTATAGGCGGAGCGGTTTCGGGAATCTCGCTGCTGAAAAAATCGTATAAAGAAGCGGTCGAAGCTATGGATATGTGCTATACGGAGCAGGCGGCGAACGTGTTTGTATATGAAGATACATTTATGAAGATGTACAAATACGATATGAATACGGAATCAAAGTTGTTTGATATGCTTGTGAAGAACAAGAAAAAGCACGCCATGGAATATATAGAACAAATATTTGAAAATAATAAACAAGTAGGAGGCAGACTGCGCCGGGTGCTTGCCATGGAGATTATAAGCACGATATTCAAAGCCGCTGCGGAAATTTCTCATGACGAACACGGCGATTACAAAAACCTTTTTGAAATATTGGCGGAAACCGAGAAAATCAAGGGAACGGAAGAAGCCAAGCAGATGGTTTTCGGAATAATAGATAATATGAAATGTTTTAAAGAAAGTTTCACTGTGGAGGAAGACGTGAGAATAACCAAAATAGTGAATTATATTAATGAAAATTACGGCGACCCCGATCTTAACGTAAATATGATTGCGGATAAGTTTTCTATAACGCCGAGCTATATGTCACGTTATTTTAAGGCGAAAGTGGGAAACGCACTGTCCGATTATATTGTACAGATAAGAATAGCCAAAGCTATGGAAATGCTGAAAAATACGGATATGAAAATATCGGTCATAGCCGAAAAGGTAGGGTTTTCCTCCGTTACGGTATTTATGCGTGCATTCAAAAGAAGCGAGGGGATAACGGCAGGGGAGTTCAGGGAAATTTCCGTGCATAAAAACGGCGGCGAGAGTTTTGACGCAGAATGAAAATTTGAATGTATATAATTTGAAAAATTCATGAAAAAGGGATGGGGCTTTAGCAAAATGCACAGACCGCATAAAGCAAGAAAATGCCGATATAGCGGTATAAGTGAGAACACCCAAATGCACAAAATGAATTAAAACAGATGTTGAAATTCGTTCGAGAACGAATTTCTAA
>CAKVOK010000051.1 GCA_934792465.1 uncultured Clostridia bacterium
GGCATTCTTATGCTGTTTTTAGGTGTGAAACCGAAGGTTTCACACAAATGGTTTCGCAAAACCATTTGTTCAGTAGGCATTATTTATTATATTAACTTTATAACTTCCGCACAGCGTTTGCACAGCGTAGGATGCTCGCCGTCCTCTCCGACGCTCGTGTCGAATTTCCAGCAGCGTTCGCATTTCTCGCCGTCGGCGGCACTGATTTTTATACCCACACCGAAATCACCGGCATTTTCGGGTTCGCCCTCAGAAACCGTCACTTCGGATACTATGAACATATCCGCAAGCTCATCTTCGACCTTTTTGAGGAACTCGTATTTTGCGCCCGAAGCCGTAAGCTCTGCTTTGGCATCAAGCGATTTTCCTATAATCTTCTGATTTCTTGCCGCTTCGAGAACTTTCTGAACGTCTGCTCTCAGCGTGAATATATCGCCGTATTTTGCTTCGATTGCTTCGTCCGCATACAGGTCGTTCGCTTTCGGCATATCGTTTAAGAAAATGCTTTCCGTGTTGCAGTCCTTAGAATGGGGCATGAAGCTCCATATTTCCTCTGCCGTGAACGATATTATCGGAGCTACAAGCCGTACAAGAGAATCAAGTATGATATACATAGCCGTCTGTGCGCTTCTTCTTGCCTTGCTGTCTGCTTTTTCCGTATACAGTCTGTCTTTCAGTACGTCGAGATAGAAGCTGCTCATATCAACAACGCAGAAATTAACAACCGAATGGTACAGCACGTGGTATTCAAAGTTTTCGTAAGCGTTCAGCGATTTTTTAACAAGCTCGTTCAGCTTTATAAGCGCCCACTTGTCAAATTCGAGCATATCCTCATACTTCACTGAGTCCGTATCGGGATTGAAATCGCTGATATTACCTATGATATATCTTGCCGTGTTACGGATTTTTCTATATCCCTCGGAGAGCTGCGACAGAATAACTTTCGATATTTTAACGTCCGTTCTGTAATCCGCAGCCGCAATCCACATACGCAGAATATCCGCTCCGTTTGTATTTATAACATCATGCGGATTTATTCCGTTACCCTTGGATTTCGACATCTTATCGCCGGATTCGTCAACAACCATACCGTGCGTAAGAACCGCTTTATAAGGCGCTTCGCCTTTTGTGGCAATGCTTATAAGCAGCGACGACTGGAACCAGCCTCTGTGCTGGTCGTTACCCTCAAGATAAAGGTCTGCGGGCGATCTTAAATAATCTCTCTGGTCGAGCACTGCGCCGTGCGACGAACCGGAATCGAACCACACGTCCATGATGTCTGTTTCTTTTGTAAATTTGTCGCAGCCGCATTCGCATTTGACTTTTCCGCCGAGAATCTCGTCCGCCTCCATGGTATACCACGTATCGGGACCTTTTTCTCTGAAAAGCTTTGAAATTATAGATATTGTTTCGTCGTTTATAAGTTCTTTTCCGCAGTCTTTGCAATAGAATATCGGTATCGGCACACCCCATGCACGCTGACGTGAAATACACCAGTCATTTCTCTCGCTTACCATGCTCGAAATTCTGTTTTCACCCCATGCCGGAATCCATTTAACGCCTTTTATGGCTTCGAGTGCCTGTTCCTTTATGGATTCAACGGAAGCGAACCACTGTTCCGTTGCTCTGTATATGATAGGTTTCTTACATCTCCAGCAGTGCGGATATGAGTGAACAATCTCTTTCATGCTCAAAAGATGATTTGTTTTCTTCAGATTTTCAATAATCTTTTCGTTTGAATCCGCATAGAACATTCCCGCAAATTCGCCTGCGTCCTCCGTGAGATAGCCTGCTGCGTCAACAGGAACAACGTTTTTGATTTCCGGATAATTAAGGCATACGAGATAGTCTTCCATACCGTGTCCGGGAGCTGTATGAACGCATCCGCTGCCGGCGTCGAGAGTTACGTGGTCGCCCAATATAACGAGAGATGTTCTGTCGAGGAACGGATGACGGCAGGTTATGTATTCCAATTCGCTGCCTTTGAACGTTTTGAGAATACTGTAGTTTTCTATACCGGAGTCCGCACACACCTTTTCCACAAGCTCGGAAGCTATTACATACGCTTCGTCGCCGTTTTTAACAAGGCTGTATTCAAAATCTTTATTCAGACATATTGCCAGGTTTGCCGGCAAAGTCCATGTCGTTGTCGTCCATATTACGAAGCTTACTTTTTCTTTGATGCCGTCGAACATACCCTTGCCGTCTTCAACATCGAATTTAACATAGATTGTTGCCGTTTTATCGTCCTGATACTCGATTTCGGCTTCCGCAAGCGCCGTTTCGCAGTCGCTGCACCAATAAACCGGTTTCAGACCCTTATATATAAGACCTTTTTTCGCCATTTCGCCGAACATTTCAATCTGCTTTGCAACATAATCGTTTGTAAGCGTTATGTACGGATTGTCCCATTCGCCCAAAACGCCCAGACGTTTGAACTGTTTCTTCTGATTTTCAACGTGGCTTATAGCAAATTCGCGGCAAACCTCTCTGAATTTTGCGACGCCCGCCTGTTTCGGGTTGATTCCGAGCTTCTTTATAGCCTGTTTTTCAATCGGCAGACCGTGAGTATCCCAGCCCGGAACATAAGGGGATTTATAGCCGCTCATGTTTTTATGTTTTACTATTATATCCTTAAGGATTTTATTCATTGTATGACCCAGGTGAATATCTCCGTTCGCATACGGAGGACCGTCGTGAAGAATATACAGCGGTCTGCCGCTGTTTTTTTCGAGTATCTTCTCATACAGCCTTTCCTGTTCCCATTTATCAAGTATCTGCGGTTCCTTCTGCGCCAAACCTGCGCGCATGGAAAACTCTGTTTTAGGTAAATTAAGAGTTTTTCCGTAATCCATTTTTAATCATTCCTTTCAGTATCGTCGGGTATATTTTCAACCGTATCATATACGTTTTTTAGCATTGTCATCATCTGTTTTTTATAAGCCGAAATCTGCAGCTTAACATTTTTATATTCAAGAGCGGCGTTGCTCACCTTTTCCTGCGCTTCAAGCAGCGCAGTCTGCGCCTGTGCTTCCGCTTCGTCTATTATAGCCTTTGCCCTGTCTCTGGCGGCGGTTTTCAGCTCGTCGCTCGTTGTCTGCGCAACAACAAGGGTATTCTGCAATACGTCCTCCATAGATTTATATTTCGTTACTGCCGACGAAAGCGCATTCACCTTGTCTTTAAGAGAAATATTTTCCATATATATGGTCTTGTAATCCTGGAAAAGCATTGCCATAAAACGGTCTATTTCTTCCTTGTCATATCCGCCCAGAGCAACTTTTTTAAATTCCTTTGTTTCCAAATCTATCGGAGAAAACATAATAACCCCATAGCCTTTCTGCCCACGAATAATAATTTTCCATGCGCCCTATCTATGGGCAGATAAGGCGTATAACGGAAATTTTCAAATATATTTGCGTATGTTAATTTTGAGCCTGTCTTTTTTCGATGTGCCGGAAATGCCGTCGTAAATGAATTTGCCTATACCACGCACGGAAATAATGTCCTTTTCATTCACACGCCTGTCCGCTTTCGCTTCGTCGGTATAATTCAGCTTAACGCAGCCCTCTTTCAGCATTTTCACTGCGTTTGTGCGGCTGACTCCCGCTGCCGCCGAGAGAATATTATCAAGCCTTTCGGACGGCACAAATGCGCAGATTTCCTTGAATCTGACGTTTGCGGCTGCGGAGCTCAGCGTTGTTTCCGCTGTTTTCACGGATATTCTGCCTACGCTTTTAAGATTTTGCATAATGAAATCCGCAACGCTTTCAAGGCAATACAGCACCGCAAAATCATCGGTGACGATTATATCGCCGGTGACGTTTCGTTCGATTCCGAGAGCGAGTATGCTGCCGAGATAATCCCTGTGGTTCAGCTTGCCTTTTTCATACGGGATTATCTTTATCGCCGATATCGGAAACATATCGTCTGCGGCTTCTTCGGCGGAAAACGCCGCAACCTTGTAAATTGCGTCCTCATATCCGCCGAAAAGTTTCGCATTTTTATTATTTGAAAGACACATATATTCCGCAGGATTCAAAAACTTTGAATACATTGCGATTCCGCTTTTCAGGCTTTTTTCTTCAAGCTCCGCAAGCCTGTTTTTAATAAGTTTTACGCTGTCCATAGCCGCATCACAAAAGCAGGGAGCTGAGCAGCAGCACGACAGCCTGCTGAATGAGGTCGAGCACCAATATTACTATAATCGGCGAAAAATCCACCGGCATATTGCCGAGAGACGTTTTATTAAGCAGGTTTCTTGCCGGCTGCATAATAGGCTCTGTCAGCGAATATATCGTATTTAAAATACCGGCAGCAAACCTGTTTTCATACAGAAACGGAAACCATGATGAAAACACCCTTATAATTATCATAAGATTTATGATATTAAAAAGAGAGTTTACTGCGTACACAATTGCACGTGCCAGCATAATTTATCTTAAGCCTCCCAAAGGAGCCCGTTGTTCTTAAGCTCGTTTTTGAAATCTCCGAGTATAGTTACGTTGTACGGAGCTATAAGATAAATGTTTGTCGAGATTTTCTGCACGCTGCCGCCGAGAGCGTATATCGCTCCGTTTAAAAAGTCGAACATTTTTCTCGCCTGTTCTTTTTCCATTAATTCGAGGTTAATTACAACCGGTTTTCTTGCTTTTAAGTTGTCCGCAATTTCTTTTGATTCGTCGAAGCTTTCCGGCTGAATTACAACAACCTGGAACTGCGTTGTTGCGTTTATATTCACAACCTTTCCTTTCTTGAACGAGTCAAATTTCTTCGGTTCCGGCTGCTCCGCCTCATACAAATCGTCGTATTCCTCAAAATCACCGTCGTCGGTATTAAAAAGTGAGCCAAGTATGTTTTTTGTAAATTTCATAATCAATAACCTTTCTGCCCACAAATATTATTTTCCCTGCGCCGTTACCCATGGGCAGATAAAGCGCATATTGGACATTATCTTATCTGTCGCCGAATATCGCACGTCCGACACGAACCATCGTAGCTCCCTCTTCAACGGCAACCGTGTAGTCGTTTGTCATACCCATTGACAGAATTTTCATTTCCGTATTTTTATATCGGTTTGTCTTTTCTGTTTCGAAAATCCTCTTCAGTTCTCTGAAAATCTTTCGGCTTTCCTCCAGACTTTCGTTATCGAGCGGAGGTATCGTCATAAGCCCCAAAACCTTGATATTATCCAGAGTATCTATATATTCGAGCAGCGAATCCAGATTTTCCGGTGCTATGCCGGACTTGCTTTCCTCGCCCGAAACGTTCACCTGTACAAGTACGTTCATCGTAAGTCCGTGCTTTTCGGCGCAATGCGATATTTCCTTTGCCAAGTGTTCCGAATCCACGGAATGGATAAGCTCGACCTTATCTATAATATATTTTACCTTATTCGTCTGCAAATGACCTATGAGGTGAATATGTGTACCCTTTTTTATATCGGGATATTTTTCCGTAAGCTCCTGCACCCTGTTTTCGCCTATCGTATCAAGACCGTTTTCGAGCGCTTCGTTTATAATTTCCGCCGATTTCGTTTTGCTTGCTCCGACAAGCGTTATTTCATCGGGATTTCTGCCTGATGCTTCGCAGGCTTTTCTTATATTTTGTTTTACCTCGTCAATTCTTTCACTTATCGTCATGAACAACCACCTCCTCATACAAAAGAAGATTATCTTTCTTTGTATTATCCTCTTTTATTATAGCGATATTTTTATCTTTATATAAAACCTCAACGGGTTTTTTCACTGTTTTTCTTCCTTTCGAAACCTCTGCAAAGCTTTTCCCTCCGGAATATATAAGCGCATTCGCCGGAATCTTAAGACCCTCGTATTTATCGGCAAATATCTCTATATGCGCCGTGCGGTTCACAAGCAGCTGATATATCTCGCCCGTTCCGGAAACAAACACGGCTTTTTTGCCTTTTTGTTCCTCGCTGACAGCCAACACTCTGCACTCCGCATTGCTCGACTGTCCGCCATTCAGCTTCACCTCGACACGTCCCGACTTCTGCAATTTGTCCGCCGTTTCCGCTTTGCATATAAATGCCGCAATCCACGAGGAATTGTCAACGACCTTGCATATCGGCTGCGGATATATCTTTTCCTTTTTCTCATTTCCTTTTATATATCCCTCAATTTCGGAAACGCTGTATTTACCTATATCGGCAGGCAAAATTCGGTTTTCGAGTCCGTCTGCCGTGCCTATGAAAATCCCTGCCGACGGGGCGAATATATCCTCCGTATTGCTGCCGAGTTTCTCCGTAAGCGATGCCTTTTCGGCATTCAGAGAGCTTAAAATATCGGCTTTTCCTCCGCCCGTGCCGGCTTCTATATTAGCCTTTCTTTCGAGCAGATTTTCTATATCGGCTTTGATTTCGTTGATTGCTTTTTGGTCGTTTTTCGATGCAAGTGCCGAAATCTGTTTCGTGTATTCGTTTATCTTTTCGTTTATCGAAGATATGTCGTTTACAAAAAGCTTTTCGGACGACCCCGCCGACGAAACCTCACGCAGCTTCTCATTCACCGCATTCAGGCGTTTCACCAAATCCTCATCCGGCGTTCCGCTGTAAAACATACCGAGATTTTCTCCGGCATGAACCTTGCTGCCGGACGGCAGGCTGTTCTGAAAATATCCGCTGCCCGACACATCAACCGTTTTTTCGTTTCTTATAATCAATGCGTCAGCGGATATTATCTCCGTGTATTCTCCGGACTTCACCGTTGCCAGGCGGCTTTTGGACTCATAACGTCCGTATATGCTCCACATGGCGGTAAGAGATATAATTATGATTAAAAGAGCTGCAATTCTTTTCATCGTTCATCATCCTCATCGGTAAAATTAATATCCGGTATTTCTCCCGGTTCAAGCCACGTTATATTGTTGCGTTTGAACCACGTTATCTGCCTTTTCGCATATCGGCGGCTTTCCTGCTTTATCCTCTCCGTCATGGTATCGAAATCGCATTTATCCTCCAAGTAGTCAATAACTTCTTTATACCCGATTCCCTGCATCGAGGTGTTATCTCTCGTACAGCCGAGTTTCAGGCAAGCTTTCACTTCCCCGACAAGCCCCGATTCGAGCATCATATCCACACGGCGATTTATCCTGTCGTAAAGTACTTCTCTTTCATATCGCACACCGTATTCGTGCGCTTCGTATATCTTGCCTGCGGATTTGCTCCTGCGGATTTGCTCCGTCATGGTTATGCCCGTATTCTCATAAATTTCTATCGCACGGATTACCCTTTTTACATTATTCATATGAATATTCCGTGCCGCTTCGGGGTCAATTTTTTCAAGGCGCATATGGAGCGCTTCGTTCCCTTGTTCTTCCGCATACCGTTCAAGCTCATGCCTTAAATCGGAATTCGGAGTTTCCTCACTCAAATTTATATTGTTTATCAGCGTATTTATATACAGTCCCGTACCGCCTACAATAACGGGGATTTTCCCTCTTTCGTGAATATCGGCTATTGCCTTTCTCGCTTCCGTCACGTAATCGCTCAGGCTGTAATTGACCGTAGGTTCGGCAATGCTTATCATATGATGCGGCACTGCCGCAAGCTCCTCCGCCGTAGGCTTGGCGCTGCCTATATCCATATGCTTATATATCTGCATGGAATCCGCCGAAACGATTTCTCCGCCGCATTTCAGCGCAATCTCAATCCCGAGGGATGTTTTTCCGGAAGCCGTGGGACCCTCTACAGTTATTATCTTAATTTTTCCCATAGCCTGTCCTCCCGAAATCCCGTATACTATTTTATTCTTTTAAACTGTTTTTCTATAAACTGCCGGTCTATGGCGAACCATGCCGGTCTGCCGTGCGGACAGGTAACCGTTTTTTCTATGCTGAAAAGAGTCTTTACAAGATTTTCGGTTTCTTTCGCTTCAAGCTTTTTGCCTGCCTTTATGGATGCACGGCAGGCAACCGTGTGCAGAGCGTTTTCCGCCGCTGCCGTTCCCGCATCGAGCCGTCCGTTTTTCAGGCTTTCGAGAATCTCCGTGACTGTCGCTCCTATATCCGCTATATCGGTGTTTTCCGGTATACTGCGGACTATGACGTCGTTTCCGCCGAAATTCTCTGTTTCAAATCCTATATCTGCGAAAAATTCCTCGTTCTCAAACAACAACGCTTTTTCCACCGCACTCAGAGTAATTACCTCAGGCGCAAGAAGCGTCTGCGAAACAATGCTTTTGTTCCTGTAGCTTTCCAAAAGCCTTGCGTATGTGATATGCTCATGTGCGGCGTGCTGGTCTATCATTATAAGCTCGTCGCCCCGTTCCACAAGAATATATGTATTAAATATCTGTCCTATTATATTATACCCCAATTCGTCGCCGAGTTCAACCCCTATTTGCACATAATTTTCGGTTTTTTTTATATTTTTTTGACAAATTTCCTGCTCTTTTATCTCCGTATCCTTTTTTTCGTCATGATATGAATACGACGACGGCGGCGAGCGGAAACTCATCGGCGTGCTTTTCGCCGGTTCGCTCTTTATATAAGCCGGCGCATTTTTCCGTACTCCGGAATACATATCGGAAAAATCATATTCCTTCGGCTTCTCCGCCGCGAAGCTTGCGGCAGAGTTCAGCAAACCGCTGTCTGCGGCTTTAAATTCAAACACTTTCTTTTCCGGCACTGCTTCCGTCGATTCGGGAGATTCCTCCTCACGCATTTCGACTTTCGGCATAATCTTCACATTCAGCGCATTTTTCACTGCATAATATACGGCTCTGTAAATACGCTGCTCGTCCGAAAACTTAACCTCCAGCTTGGACGGATGAACATTCACGTCCACGACGTCTGCCGGCACGGATATATTCAAAAAGCATATAGGGTGCGTATTTATAGGGATAAATCCCTTGAATGCTTCTTCCAATGCGTTTGCCGCAAGTCTGCTGACTATAGGTCTGTGGTTTACATAAAACAGCTGCATTGAGCGTGTTTTTCTGGTGAAAACGGGATTGCTGACAAATCCCTCTATCTTAACGGATTCGGATTCCGCTTCGACTTTGAGCAGCTGCCCGGCGGTTTCCTTGCCGTATATTGCAAAGACGGCGTTCAGCAGATTACCGTCGCCCGGAGTAAATATCTTTTCTTTTCCTCCGGAAATAAATCTGAATGACACTTCGGGATGCGCGATTGCCGTTTTCTTAACGACTTCCTCCACATACCCTGCTTCCGTGACATCTTTTTTCAGAAATTTAAGACGTGCCGGAGTGTTATAAAAAAGATTTTTCACACGCAGCTCCGTACCCACGAATCCCGGGGTTTCCGTTACGTTTTCAATAACTCCGTAGTTTGCGCTGCACGTCATGCCGGTTTCAAATTCGGCGGTTCTTGTATAAAGGCTGACTTCCGCCACCGCCGCAATGCTCGCCAGTGCCTCACCTCTGAAACCGAGCGTATATATGCCGCTGAGATCCTCCGGTTTTGATATTTTGCTTGTCGCATGGCGCATGAACGCATTTTCAACATCTTCGGGATGAATACCGCAGCCGTTGTCCGAAACTCTTATATATTTCAGTCCGCCGCCCGAAATTTCCACGGTTACAAGGCTCGCTCCGGCATCTATTGAATTTTCAATCAATTCCTTAACGGCTGAAGCCGGCCGCTCCACAACCTCTCCGGCGGCAATCATATTTGCAAGATTTTTATCAAGCAGTTTTATGAACAACGGTTATCCCTCCTCTGTTATGCTTTTTTTCAGATTATACAGCAAATTCATACATTCTATCGGCGTCAGCGTTTCTACGTCCGTATTTCTTATTTTCTCAATCATTTCGTCCGCCGCAGCGTTTCGCTCCTGCGGAACTCTCCTCGGGTTGCTGTGCGGTTCCGTTTCTCCGCTTTCGAGCTTTTCAAGGATTTCGTCCGCACGGTTCGTAATGTTTTTCGGTATTCCGGCAAGCTTAGCAACCTCTATTCCGAAGCTGCCGTCCGCCGGACCTTTTATGATTTTCCGCAGGAATACTATATCTTCGCCCCGCTTTTTTATCGCTACGCTGTAATTTTTTATTCCGTCAATTTTATCTTCGATTTCCGTCAGCTCGTGGTAATGCGTTGCAAAGAGCGTTTTCGCACGGCATTCGAGCGCTGTATGCTCCACAACCGCCCAGGCTATTGCCAGACCGTCGTATGTGCTTGTTCCCCTGCCTATCTCGTCATACACGATAAGGCTTTTGTGAGTTGCGTTTTTCAGGATATTCGCAACCTCGCTCATTTCCACCATGAACGTACTCTGTCCGGAAGCCAAATCGTCCGAAGCGCCGACCCTCGTATATATACTGTCCGCAACTCCGATATGCGCCGACTTAGCCGGCACAAAGCTTCCTATCTGCGCCAGCAGCGTTATTACGGCTACCTGACGCATATATGTCGATTTTCCCGCCATGTTCGGACCTGTGATTATGGCTAATCTGTCCGTAGTTTCGTTCAGATACGTATCATTCGGCACAAACATTTCGTCCGACAGCATTTCCACTACGGGGTGACGGCCCGCCGAAATTTCGATAACGTCGCTGTTGTCCACTTCGGGGCGGCAATAATTATATTTTGCGGCGACTTCCGCCAACGCACACAGGCAGTCTATCTGCGCCACGGCTTTCGCCGTATTCAAAAGCCTGCTTTGCACGCTCGCCGCTTCATCGCGGATTTTTTCAAAAAGACTGTATTCAAGCTTAATACTCTTCTCTTCCGCTCCCAAAATCGTGCTTTCCACGTTTTTGAGCTCTTCCGTTATGTATCTTTCGCCGTTCGTAAGCGTCTGTTTTCTTATGTAATCCTCGGGCACTTTGTCCACATTTCCTCTGGATACCTCTATATAATATCCGAAAACCCGGTTAAATCCGATTTTCAGGTTTTTAATGCCAGTGCGTTCTCTCTCGGTGGCTTCTATCTTCGCAAGCCAGCCCTTGCCGTCACGCATGGCATATCTGTAATTGTCAAGCTCATCGTTAAAGCCGTCTCTTATTATCTTGCCCTCACGCAGCGAAACCGGCGGTTCATCGCAGATTCCGGCTTCGATATATGCACACAAATCCTCCAGCGTATCTATCCTGTTTACGGTTTTTTCAATCTCATCTTCGCCGAAAAGCACCTGTTTAAGAGGTTTCAGTGCTTTGAGCGAGGATTTTAAAGCGACGAGGTCACGTGCGTTCGCCGTTTTGCAGACGATACGGCTCGTCAGACGTTCTATATCGAGTATTTCTTTCAAAATATCACGTGTATTGCTGCGAAGCATAATATCGTTAAAAAATACCTGTATGCCGTCCTGACGTTCTTTGATTTTTTTGCAGTTTACAAGCGGCTGTTCCACCCATCGGCGCAGCATTCTGCCGCCCATCGAGGTTTTCGTCATGTCGATTATGCCGAGCAGACTGCCTTTTTTTGCGCCGGTGCGCATTGTCTGCGTAAGCTCCAGGTTCCGTCTTGTGCTTGCGTCTATATTCATAAATTCATCGACCGTGTAATAAGATATTTTGCTGATATGGTCGATACTTGTTTTCTGCGTTGTCTTTATATATGTAACTGCGGCGCATACCGCCTTTGCGGAAAGCATACCGAATTCCGTATCGTATTTTCCGCCGAACTGCTCATCGAAAATCTCTTTTTTGGCTTCGAAATATCCGCCGAAATCATGGTTTATGAAGCAGCCGAGATGATTCAGAATTTTTTCGGTCGAACCGTCGTTTTTCAATTCGTCGTTTATTATCGCTTCGGACGGTGCGAATCTCGTAAGCTCGTTTATGAGATTCTGATAAATATTTTCCGTTATCGTTACGGCAAAAAGCTCTCCCGTGGAAAAATCGAGAAATGCAAGTCCTATTTTCCCGTTTTCTCTGCAAGCCGCCGCCAAAAAGTTGTTTTTCGACGATTCTATAACGCCGTCCGACGTTACGGTCGCCGGCGTTACCACACGAATTACTTCTCTTTTTACAATGCCTTTCGCCGTGCTTGGGTCCTCTACCTGCTCGCATATCGCAACTTTATAGCCTTTTTCCACAAGCCTTGTAACGTATGTATCGGCACTATGGAACGGCACGCCGCACATCGGCGCACGTTCTTTCATTCCGCAGTCTTTGCCCGTCAGCGTAAGCTCCAGCTCTCTCGACGCCGTTATTGCGTCATCGAAAAACATCTCGTAAAAATCTCCGAGTCTGTAAAAAAGAATACATTCTTTATAGTTTTCCTTAACGCCCAGATATTGGCGCATCATAGGTGTAAAGCCCATAAGAAAATCTCCGTTTCATTTAAAATCAGTGACATCCGCCGCAGGTCGAACAGCTGCCCGTGCAGCCTCCCTCGCTCTGTTCCTCGCCCGTAACATAAAATTTAATTATGTTGTTCACGTTTGCAAGCAGCTTTTCCGCCGCTTTTTTCTTTTCAAGATAATCTTTTATAACAGGGTGGCTCGCCACTTTCGTATATTCCTCCGTTATCTTTCGGCGTATCTTAACCATTTCGGACGGACTTAATCCCTCCTGCTTCAGTTCGTTGTAATGTATTTCACAATTCTTGTCATATTCTTTCGTCAGCTTCTGCGCTTCCTCATCGGCATTATACTTCGCTTCCGCTTCCGCATATGCCTTGAATTCTTCACTGTCAATCAAAGCCTGTCCCAATATCTTTGCCTGTTCCGTTACGTCCATTTTCAAATCCTTTCCGCCAGCATATAAAATGTCAGCACCTTAGTTATTTTAACATTTATATATTTTCCTGTCAAATCGTCCGAACCATTGAAGTGTATCAGCTTGTTCGACTCCGTTCTTCCCGTGAAAATTTCGGGATTCGTTTTGCTTCTGCCCTCAACGAGAATTTCGACGGTTTTTCCGTCGTATTTCATATTTTTTTCAAGACCTATCTGCTTCTGACGTTCGAGCAGACGGTCGAAGTTTTCGTGTATTTGTTCCTGCGGCAGCACGTCCTCCATTTCCGCAGCCGGTGTTCCGCTTCTGCGTGAATAGATAAAGCTGAATATGCTGTCGAAACGCACTTTTTCGATAACGTCCATCGTATCTTCGAAATCCTCATTCGTTTCTCCGGGAAATCCCACTATAATATCCGTTGAAAGCGCAATGTCGGGTATTTTTGCACGTATCTTTTCCACGAGTGCGAGATACTGCTCTTTCGTGTATCTTCTGTTCATTGCCTCAAGGATTTTCGTACTGCCCGCCTGGAACGGCAAATGAAGAAATTTGCACACTTTTTCACATTCCGCCATGGCACATATCAAATCATCGCTCAAATCTTTCGGGTGCGATGTCAAAAACCTTATTCTTTTTATGCCGTCAATCTCGTTTACACGTCTTAAAAGCTCCGCAAAGCTTATGTCACAGCCTTTTCCGTAGGAATTTACGTTCTGCCCCAGAAGCGTTACTTCCGAATAGCCTTTTTCTGCCATACATGATATTTCCTTTAGAATATCCTCGGATTTGAAGGAGCGTTCTCTGCCTCTGACATACGGCACTATGCAGTATGAACAGAAATTGTTGCAGCCCTGCATAACCGTCACGGAAAAGCTTACTCCGTCTTTATGCTTTACGGGCAGATTTATCATTTCTTCGTCTTCTTTTTTTATATCGAAAACACGTTTTTTATATTTCAGCTTTTTATAAAGCATTTCGGGAAAATCCGCAAGCGAATGTGTGCCGAAAACGATATCTACGTACGGATATGATTTTTTCAGCTTTTCCGCTGCGCTTTCCTGCTGCATCATGCAGCCGAAAACCACGGTCACAAGCTCCGGATTGTTCTTTTTGTGCACTTTGAATTTGCCGACATCTCCGTAGATTGTCAGCTCCGCACCCTCACGCACGGCGCAGGTGTTCATAACGATTATATCCGCTTTGTCCATGCTGTCCGTGAAGCCGTAGCCCATTTCTTCGAGCATTCCTCGCATTTTTTCCATATCCGCTTCGTTCTGGGCGCACCCGTGCACAAGCGTATACGCAAGAAATCCCTTTTCGGATATGATTTCTTTTACCTTATTAATATTTGCATTAACATTTTCTATATTCAAAACAAAATCTCCCGGGTATATTATTTCACCATTTTATTATACTATAAAATTCAACAAATTTCAAGTGTTAAATTAAATTTTTTGACGAATTTAATAATATTTTACATAAAA
The DNA here is from genome assembly GCA_934792465.1 of uncultured Clostridia bacterium. Lineage (GTDB taxonomy): Bacteria > Bacillota > Clostridia > RUG12999 > RUG12999 > CAKVOK01. The sequence continues at coordinate 14,138 of CAKVOK010000051.1, forward strand.
ATTCATTTGACTTTGTGTATAAAATGTGATATACTTATATCGGCGGCAGGGTCGCCTTAATTTTTTCCGGAGGGTTCTGATATATAATGAAGAAATTTATTTCTTTTTTAACAATTTTTGTTTTGCTCGCAGCGAGTGCGGAAGCGTCCGTTCTCGGAAGCGAAACGGTGTTCAGCTCACGCATATCCGTTGCGGACGGGCTGTATTACAACAAAAACGTATTCTACAGCGACCAGAGCGGTGTGGAAAATCAGACTGAATTTTATTATGAATATACGCCGCAGGACGGCATAATTCCCGTTATCACAAACGGCGGCAGCGTATACGGCAAGCAGACAATATCAAAGGAAGCGGAGCGGCTGAAAAACATGGGAATGTATCCGCTTATGGCTATGAATGCCGATTTCTTTTCGTTCAAGACGGGAGTTCCGATGAGCAATCTCATCATGAACGGAGAAATCATTTCCAAAGACAGCACATACAAGAGCGGCATAGGCTTTTTCGGCGACGGCACGGCATTCGTTGCGCCAATGCAGATTCATACTTCAATCCGCATTGACGATGCGGAGGACACAATACCTATATATAATATCAACAAATATCCGCAGCCGTATCAGATATATATGCTGAACAGCAACTACGCTTCGACCACAACGGCAACGAAACGAAGCGTAAACGTAATAATCGGCAATATCGAGGGCGAGATGAAAATAGGCGGAACGGTAACAGGCGTTGTCGAAGATGTCGGCATAACAGACAATCAGATACCTATCCCGGCGAATAAGCTTGTGCTTGTCTGCGACGTGGAAGCACCGGAAGACGTGATAGCGCAGATAAGCCGATTTGCCGCCGGTCAGCGTGTAACCATAGTTAATTCCTGCGTGTCTGATGAACGCTGGGAAAAGGCGGTTTACGCAATGGGCTGCACCGGCGGACTCATGATTTCGGACGGCGTAATTCAAGACCTCGACGACGTGGCGGCTCCGAGAACCGCTATAGGCGTTAAAGAGGACGGCACAGTGGTATTCTATGCGCTTGACGGCAGACAGAGCGGATACAGCTACGGCGCACGCATAAAGACAATATCGCAAAGGCTTTTGGAGCTCGGCTGCAAATATGCCGTAAATCTCGACGGCGGCGGCAGCACATCCATAATCGGAACAATGCCCGGCACGGGCGAAACTGTGCGGCTGAACAGCCCCTCGGACGGTGTAGAAAGAGCGGTTTCGACTTTCGTCGCATTGCTCAATACAAAATCGCCGACAGGCACGCTCCACGCATTAAATCTTTATCCGAACGGCGGAAACTACCTTTCCGGTGCAAAAGAAAATATTTTGATTTACGGCAGTGACGAAAACGGATATCCCGTGACCGTGACGGACAGCATCGAACTGTCGGCAAACGGCGGAGAGATGAACGGCAGCGTACTCACGCTGAAAGACGAGGGAGTCGTGACAGTGACGGGTCTGTCCGGCAGCGGCGCAAAAGGCGAAACAAGCTTTGCGTGCTACAAAACGCCCGATGCCATAACAGTGCGGAACGAAGCGACAAACAATATCCTAACGAAGCTTTCGGTTCGTCCCGGTACGGTAGTCAGCCTGACGGCATCTTCAAGTGTAGGACACAGGGCGCTTGTTTCGTCCGATGAACTCTATACCTGGAAAACCTTTGAAAATGTGGGTACTATAGACGAATACGGAACGTTTACGGCAGGCGAAAGCATATGCAGCGGAAGTATAAGCGTTACCGCAGGAGATAAAACCGTATGGATAAACGTAAACGTTGATGACGGCGATATATACGAAACGAAGAAATATCCGGAGGGATATTTTGAAGTGAACGGCGAAAACGTTGTTTTCACCGTTACGAACAATTATCTTTATACCGTTGAAAAGGCGGAAGCATACGTAGATTCAAAACCGGTATCGGCAGAGCTTGCGGACGGCAGGGTTTCCGTTCCGGTTTCGGGAAGCGGTATGCACAAGATTAAACTAAAAATAACGAATAATGCGGGGAAAACAGGGATTTTCCGATATACGCTCGGCACTCCGCAGGAGGAATACACTTTCCCCGATATTTCGGAAAACTGGGCGAAAGATTATATTAATTATATGTACGGAGAAAATATCGTAAACGGCATGGAGGACGACGGCACGGTGAAGTTCAATCCGTCAAGCGGCGTTACACGTGCGCAGTTTGCGGTGATGACTGCCCGTATGCTCGGACTCAGCAGCGGCAATGCGCCCGGATTTGCGGACGACAGCGATATTCCCGCATGGGCGAAAAAAGAAATTGCGGCGCTGACAGCAGGCGGAATCATCAGCGGAAAGACGCAGGCGGACGGCAGCGTCACGTTCAGTCCGAACGATACGCTGACACGTGCGGAAGCCGTTACGATTCTTGCAAGAACGCTCGGCAGCGGACTTTTGCGGTGCGACATTTCCGCAACCGATGAGAGCGATATTCCGCAGTGGTCTTACGAAAGCTTTCAGACTATGATTGCAAACGGCATAATATCCGGGTATCCGGACGGCAGCATAAAGCCGCTCGCCGGAATAACACGTGCGGAAGCCGTTAAGATACTCTACGAAATCTACTGAATACGGGCTTTCTACTCATAACGTCTGATATTTGAGTTTCAATTTGCGGATGCAAATTTTAATAGGCTCCCCTGTGTAAGGGGAGCTGTCGGCATAGCCGACTGAGGGGTTGTAGGTCTGCATACGCTCATGTAGGCTTTTTTCAACAATATACAACCCTTCCACCACTAACGTGGTCCCCCTTCCCTTACACAGGGCAGGCTTGGTCAGTGCCGCTGAATAAGGTTTGCACTGAGTTCGGTAGGCTCCCCTGTGTAAGGGCACCGGAGTATGTCTGCGGCATACGTAGGCGTGCCTTGGTAGTGCTGTCGGCATAGCCGACTGAGGGGTTGTAGATTTTGCAGGATTTTAAGTAAAATTTGCATAAAATTATATGTTATAATATACGGAGAATAGGGAGAGTGTTATGGAAGATTTTTCAAAAAGGCACGTATGCTGCTTTACGGGACACAGACCGGAAAAATTGAATATTGCGGAGCGGGAGATTAGACGCAGACTCGAAGCGGCTATTGATGAAGCACTGAATGACGGATATACGGTTTTTATTTCCGGTATGTCACGCGGAGTGGATTTGTGGGCGGCGGAAATAGTTCTGAACAAACGCTCGGTTGATGAGAAGATAAAGCTTATCTGCGATTCGCCGTATAGGGGATTTGAAAAGCCTTGGAGCATCCCGGAACAGTATCGGTATAATAAGATAATACAAAGTGCCGACCGTGTTATATATCTTTCGGAACATTATTACAAAGGCTGTTTTCAGATAAGAAACTGCCATATGGTAAATAATTCATCCAGGGTGATTGCTGCATATACGGGGGAAAACGGCGGAACGAAGAATACGGTCGAATATGCGAAAAAAAGACAGATAGAGATTGTTAATATACTTTTGCCGGAAGAAATTTGTTGAGGTTTGGTCTTGACAAATTATTCGCAAGGGTATATAATATAGTTAGTCAAATCTAACCATATAGGAGGTTGTGAAAATGGATAATATGTCAACGATTGTAATATGTGCGATACTCGCTCTTGTCTGCATATTTGCGGTTTTGAGCTATGTGAAGAAGCTGAAAAGCGGATGCTGCGGCAGCGGCGGGGGAGAGATAAGGATTAAGCCGGCAGATACGAATACCGAGCATTATCCGAACAAAATTACGGTGTATGTGGACGGAATGACCTGCGGCGCCTGTAAGCTGCGTGTGGAAAATGCGTTCAATAGGAAAGACGGCGTTTATGCAAAGGTGAATCTGAAAGGTAAATATGCGGAGGTGTGGTCTATGACGCCGCTGAAGGAATTTGATGTGCGCGAAACCGTTGAGGGAATAGGATATGCATATGTAAAAACGGTATAATCAGGCGTATGAATGAATAGATAAAAGACTGTCAAAAGGTGTACTTTTTGACAGTCTTTTTATTATATAATAATTATAGCATATATTTCCTTAAAAAGCAATATTTTTTTGAAATTTTTGTTAAAAAAGACGAATATTTTTACTTTTTTAAATTCGATGGGACTATTGTCAAAAAGTACACCTTTTGACAATAGTTCACATTTAAAATTTTTATGTCTATGAAATATGTAAGCCGCAAAAATCCATTGTTATAAATTGATTAATAAGCATTTATATCAAGGTGTATAAGATGTGTACCCTTAAATATCTTGTTTAAGGGTAAATGTAGGATAAAATACTATGTTATGCGGTTTTACTAAAGTTTAGTATGTGACATTCAGAAAAAATATAAGGAGGGGGATTTTTATGCCTGACACTTCGTGAGTGCAGATTTGCTCGACAAAATTTAAATTACGAAAGGATTTTGATTATGAAAAAAGTATTAAGTTTTATTTTAAGTGTTTGTATGGCGATAACTATAATGCCGATTTGCACAAATGCAGAAACATTAAAAAGCGGGAAGTTGAACGATACTGTAACATGGACATATGACAGCAGCAAAACATTGACAATAGACGGCAGCGGCGGATTTGGTATTGACAGGAACACATCCATAGAAAATTCGCCTTGGTACGATCTGGACATAGAGAATATTGTAGTCGGAAAGGGTATAACAGGTATAGGCACAAGAGCATTAAGTATATATACTTTGCGGAATACGCATAAGATTAAAAATATAAAAATTCTGAACCCGGATACCGTTGTGGTAGGATATGAAGCCTTTGATCAACTCAGCGCGGATAATGTGGAATTTGCCGGAAAAGTAAAGCTGAGTGATTTAGGAGCTTTTTCGAGATGCTATGGTCTGCATGAAATCGAGCTTGCCGATACTCTCATTATTCCGTGGCGTTCATTTGAAAATTCGGGACTGAAAAAAATCAAAATACCGGACACAACCGCAATAATAGGAGAGTATGCTTTCAGAGGATGCTATTTGGAAGAGGTTACAATTCCTCAGAAACTTTTGGCAGTCGCCAATGGTGCGTTTGATGTCCCGGATAACAGTAATTTGCTGCCGGAGGGACAGGAATACTATGGAATACAAACTGTCAACTATGGCGGAAATTCCTCACAGTGGAAAAAAATTATTTTTGAGGATGGCAACAGTGAATTGACATCGGCAAAGATAAATTACTCAACACCGGTAACAAGCGGAAAGTTTGGAAATAACGTAACTTGGAGTGTGAAAGGTGATACGCTTAATATATCCGGCAGTGGGGAAACCGGAAACGATGAGTACAATATGTCGGGTACCGGCAAATATGCATATCCGTTATTTTTAACGCTTGAGTACAGCAATGTGGTTATAGACGAGGGGATAACATGCATATCGCATGATGCATTTGACGAATCGATAGCCCAAGGCGGCAGCGATAAGGGATACAATCTGAGCAATACATATTACAGAAACCATATGAAAACACTTCATTTGCCCAAAAGTCTGACCGAAATAAAGGATGGTGCATTTAATAATTGTAAGAACCTTACCGATGTATACTATAGCGGAACAAGAGCTGAATTTCAGAAAATCAAAACCGACAGCTATAATGATTCCTTAAATAAGGCGGTCATTCATTGCAGCGACGGTGAAGCGGAGGGCGCTTTGGCTGAGGAAGGCACGGTAAATTCGGATATATCATGGAAGCTGTACGGAAACGGAACACTTGTTATAAGCGGCAAAGGAGCAATGCCTGATTACGACAGCCGGTTAAATACACCTTGGTACAGAATAGACACACCTGACACGCTGAAAATAAAAAAAGTAAAAATCGGGAACGGAATAACAAGAGTGGGAAAAGAATCATTTAATGGTTGCTATTATATTGAATCGGCAGAGCTTGGGAATACTGTTGAATCGATAGGCACATATGCTTTTATCGGATGTGACAATCTGAAGTCGTTAACATTGCCGCTTAGTCTGAAGAGTATTGAATATAATGCTTTCGGAAACATAGAACGTGCACTTACTGATATATATTATCAAGGAAGAGAAAGTGACTATAAGAATATTACGATTGACAAAGTCAATAAAGTCCTTTCATATGCAACAATTCACTATTTGGGTGAACAGGAGCAACAGGGAAAGGTTACCGGCATAAAACTTGATGAATCATCAATATCAATGAACGAAGGTGATACAAAGAAGCTTACGGCAACAATTATTCCGGATAATGCAACCAATAAAAATGTTACATGGGCATCATCAGATGAGAAAGTTGCAACAGTTTCAAACGGCTTAATTACGGCGTTATCGGTTGGAACAACAACAATTACAGCAACGACCGAAGATGGTGGAAAAACGGCAAGCTGCAAGGTTGAAGTAAAGTATTCGGGTGAATATTATACTGTGAACGGAAAGACATTACCGTTTAGCGGATATGAACCCAATAAGCCTTGGGATAACTGTTGGACTTTTGCGCAAAATATATATGAAAAAATATGGGGGACAGATGAAGGTGACAATTTGCTTCGTTCTCTTGAAAAGGAAAAACGAAAAATAACGGAAACAAATGTACGAAATTTTATACTTTCATCTGAATTAGGTGCAAATATACGTGTTGAGGACGGAAAAAATTTAAATGAACATTCCATGATATTAGTGCAAAAAAACAATTTGGGATTTACGGTATATCATGGAAATTATGATGGTAAAATAGCATTTACATACTATACTTATGATGAATTTGCCAATCTATATAAAGAATATTTGTATTTTGTATATATTGAATATCCGAATGCACCGGAATATAAAAAGACCCCACAAAATATTACTATAGATGCGTTTGGAGAAAAAACATACGGTGATAATAGTTTTAAGATTAGTGTAGTGTCTGATGAAACGGCGAAGCTTACGGCATTTACATACGAGAGCGATAACACAGATGTTGCGGAAATAACGACCGACGGAAGTGTAACAATTAAGGCGGCAGGCGAGGCAAATATCACGGTTAAAGAACCGGGCAATGACGAATATGCTCCGTTTGAAAAGACGGTGAAACTTGTTGTTAAGAAAAAGGCTGTAACTGTTAAGTCTGTTGACCTTAAAAACAAAACCGCAGTTTTAGACGGTGTTCTTGCGGAGGACGCTGAAAAAGTATTGCTTGATTTCGATAAAATCACTATTGAGCAGGGCGAAGCCGTTGACGAAACAACTTCAAATATCATTTTGAAAAACTTTGTGCTGAAAGGCGACAAGGCAGCAAATTACGAGATTACAACCGAAAGTTTGTCGAGCACAATAGCAAACGATAATATTGTAGATATAACAATAACGGCAGAAAACGGTGTTGTAACAGGTGCGGCAAAATACATAAAAGGCTCATCCGTAACAGTGACAGCAACCGCAAACAGCGGATACAGCTTCGCAGGTTGGTATGTGGACAATGCAGCAGTATCAACCGAAAGTACATACACATTTACGGCAGAAAATGACACGGCACTTACCGCAAAATTTGAAAGAATCCGCTCTTCAGGCGGTGGCGGAGGTGGAAGCAGCAGTTCGTCCTCATGTACAATTAAATTGGATACAAACGGTGGAAACGAGCTTAAAAATATCAGTGTAAAAAGAGGTCAGACAATAGGCACGATAACAGAGCCGACAAAGGACGGATATGTATTTACGGGCTGGTATTCGGATAAAGCACTTACAAAGCCGTACAACAAGGACGAAAAGGTAACTGCTTCAACAACTCTTTATGCGGGTTGGAAAATAGACCCCGTTCGCCAGCTGATACTGACTATCGGCAAAAAGGACGCAACGGTGTTCGGACAGTCCAAATCAAACGATGTTGCACCGAAAATCGTAAACGACCGAACAATGCTTCCGGCACGTTTCGTAGCAGAAAGCTTAGGGGCAAAGGTCGAATGGGACGGCGAAAAAGAGCTTGTTACAATTACGGGCAAAAATTCGGAAACAGGCGAAGATGTAACTATTCTTATCACAATTGACTCTGAAATTGCAAAAGTGAACGGGAAAGAAGTTAAACTTGATTCGCCGGCATTTGTTGAAAATGACCGCACCTATACGCCTATTCGCTTCATTTCCGAACAGCTTGGTGCAAGCGTTGAATGGAATGAAGAAGAACAGCAGGTAATCATTACAAAAGTCTTGTCGACAGAAAAAGAAAATTAAAACAAAAGAGGGTGCAGAAAAGCAATTTCGTTTTTCCGCACCCTTAAAATTTATCTTACATATTTTTCGATGTTGCATTCTATCTCGTCCTCGCTAAGCTCGAACGGAGCAACCTCATCGATTATATTCCAGCGTTCCGTATGGCATACACTCTCGCCGTTTGCTATTTCTTTCAGCGTTCCGAGAGCTTCCATTTCAAGGAAATAGTTGTTTGTAAACGTTTCGAAATTCATTCCGCCGTCGGGATATTCGCCGTCTTTTACAAAATCAAACTGCTTGATGAAAAGGTAATCTTTCAGCAAATATGCGGCATAGCCTTTCTCGTTTGTAGAGCCGAGCTTGAATTTGTTTTCGTTGTTCTTGTCCTGGCGGAGCATTATGTATTTCTTTCCCCATGTCACACGCTCGTCCGACATATCGGCATACGGCCAAAGAGCCAAAAGTCTGTTCGAAAGAAGTCCCGTATCTCTCGTTGTCTGCGGTATGATTTCCGTACCGCCGGCATTCAATACCGAAAGACCCCAGGAAGCGATTTTTATGGGCCATGCGCCCATGTTCGTCACTTTGTTGTGTACCGTTACGCTGCCGTCTTCTGCCATTTCGACCGATACCTGCATTTGCAGATTTGTAAATTTCTGCGGCGGCGGTGTGAGTATTACGCCCGAAGCCGTTGTTTCATAGGCGATAGGCTGATTTTCCGGATAGTAGCACTGCGGACAGAGTTCCGGACTTACCCAAAGTCTGTGACCTCCGTAGTTGTACCATGTATCATCATCAAAATAATGCTTGTCGGACAAATCAACAAAACATTCTTTGTTCACATCTTCAAAAAATATATTGTGCTTTCCCGCAATTCCGTATCTTATTATACGGGGGCCGATATCCAGAGTTGCGAAAAGCTCATGCTTTCCGTTGGAAATTCTGATACAGCTTCCCCATGGTTCGTATTTTACTTTTTCTACCGTAATAGACATGATAATCTCCATTCCGCCGCCCTGCATCGGCAAAAATAATATAGTGTAAAATCTCCTATACAGGGCAAGAAATAAGGAGATTATTAGCGCACATCGCCGTGTCGAGCTGTAGCGACGACTGTTCGGCGGTGCTGTTTAAGTTGAATAACGTGATTTTTCACGTTATTGCCTCCCCGAAAAAAATAATGGCGTCCCGGACAGGAATCGAACCCGTATTGGCAGAATCGGAATCTGCAGTCATATCCATTAGACCACCGAGACACATTTACTTTATTAGTATACCATAAAATCAGAATATTGTAAAGAGAATTTTGGTATTTTTTTTAAACTTTTTTCAAGTTATCGCAAATATGCTCTTGACAAAACGCTTTTCGGTGCAGTATAATAATAGCAGAATACAAAAGGGCAGTGATACGATTGATTATTCATTCAAAAAGAAATTTGAAAAAAACCGTGCTGCACCACGGGAAAGATATTTTGTTTTCCGACGGTATGCAGTCCGAGAAAAAATATATTCAACACGGCGTTTTCAGCGTATACGACCATTCGGTAACGGTCGCACTGTTTTGCGTATGGCTGGCGAAATTTCTTCATATAAAGACAGACAGCCGTTCGCTTGTGCGAGGTGCGCTTCTGCACGATTATTTCTTATACGACTGGCATGTGCCGTCGTCCGAACACGGTCTGCACGGATTCACTCATGCCGCACGTGCGCTGAAAAATGCGAAAAAAGATTTTAAGATTAATAAAAAAGAGGAGAACATGATACTTTCACATATGTTTCCTTTGAATCTTACTTTGCCGAAATCCCGTGAGAGCGTTATATTATGCGTATCAGACAAAGTCTGTGCGCTGTATGAAACTATACACGGAATAATTAAGAGGGTGTAGAAAACGAAATCGTTTTTCCGCACCCTCTTTTGTCGCTTTGGGGGAATGCCCCTTTTCATAAAATCAGATATAATTATATTTTTTTCTGTTTGCTATAATGAAAACAAGCGATATTACAAAAGCAAATATTTCAGCAGAGGTATTTGCCCACCATATCCCGTTTATTCCGAAGCAAATCGGCAGAATTATTATGGAAAGCGTCTGGAATATGAGCGTTCGCAAAAAGGATATTGCCGCCGATATTCCGCCGTTGTTCAGTGCCGTGAAGAAAGACGATGCAAATATGTTCATACCCGAAAGCACGAACGAAAATGCGAAACATCTGAACGCCTGCGTTGTCATTTGTAAAAGCTCGGCATCGTAGCCGACAAATATATGCGCCAGCGGAGCTGCCAGAAGCTGCGCCGCAAGCATAAGCACAATTCCCGATATGCTCATAAGTACCGTGCTTCTGCGGAGCATATTTTTCAGTTCATCATGATTTTTCGCACCGTAATGATAACTGATAATCGGTGCGCTGCCTATTGCATAGCCTATTGATATGGCTATAAATATAAACTGTACATACATAAGCACCCCAAAGGTCGCAACTCCGTTTTTCCCGGCAAGGCGCATAAGCTGAAAATTGTACAGCATGCTGACGAGCGACGAGGAAATGTTGCTCATAAGCTCCGAAGAGCCGTTTGCACAGGCACTCAAAAGCGGCTTTGCCTTTAGCTTTGCGGAGGTAAGCCTGAGCAGGCTGTTGTTCGGCTTCAGGAAATAAATCAGCGGCAGTATTCCGCCCACTACCTGGCTTATTCCGGTAGCTGCCGCAGCTCCGGCTACGCCCCATTTGAATCCGGCTATAAATAATGCGTCGAGTACCATGTTTGTTACGCCCGCCGCAACGGTTGCGACAAGTCCGAGCCTCGGTTTTTCGGCTGTTACAAGGAAGCTTTGGAACACGTTTTGCAGCATAAACGCTATGTTAAACACGAGTATCACTCTGCCGTAGACTATACATTCGCCTATCATTTCAGAATCTGCACCGAGAAAATGCGCTATCGGGCGTATAAACACGATTCCGAAAACGGAAAGGATAATGCCGAGAATCACCGTGAATTTCACCATCATTGTGAAATAGGCGTTTGCACGCTTGTTGTCACCCTCGCCGAGAGTTTTCGCCGTGAGCGCACTTCCGCCCGTGCCGACCATGAATCCCATTCCGCCTATTATCATGAGAAACGGCATTATAAGGTTTATTGCGGCGAACGAGTTTTTGCCGACGTAGTTCGATACGAAAAATCCGTCCACAACGCCGTATATAGATGTGAAAACCATCATAATAATCGGAGACAAGGTGAATCTGAAAAGTTTTTTATAAGTAAAATGATCCGATAATTTTATGTTCATGGAAATCTCCTTTTAATCTATTTTTTCAAATTCCGATTTAACGGAATTTTTATATTTTTCAAAAAGCTGCAAAAATGTTCGGTATTCCGAATCGGAAAAGGATTTCAGTGCCCTATGCTCCGCCGCAATTACGACATCGGCTGTGCTTTCGGCAAGTTTGCAGCCTTTTTCCGTCAGAACAATCTGCTTGCTTTTTTTATTATCGCCGAAAGCCATATTTATGTATCTGTCCGATTCGAGCTTTTTAAGCGCCGAATTTACGGTTTGCTTCGGCAGGTGCGAAACAAAGCATATTTCGCTCTGCGTGCGGGGCAGCTCGTTTTCACGCAAAAAATAAAGTATCCAAAAGGCTGCATTTGATATTTTAAATTTTTTTGAAACATCTTCGTACATTCTGTCCGTTTCTTTCATAATTCGGTTAAACTCACGCAAACGGCTGTGAATCGCTTTATTTTTCAAGTATTATCACTCCCTGATATAAAATCGCACCATACCATTATAGTCCGATTTCGGACATTTGTCAAGGCGGTTGAGTTATTTGTAACACAATTGTAATGTAAAATACACTTGACATTTTTGTGTTTGCGTGGTATAATGATGTAAAGCAAACTTGACATAAAGATTTGGGAGGTGATAATTATAAAGAATATAATCTGCGAATTAAGGAAAAACAAAGGCATGACGCAGCAGCAGCTGGCGGACAGCGCAAAGGTTTCCAGACAAACGATAATATCGCTTGAATCCGGGAAATACAATCCGTCGATAACGCTGGCGCACGTTATTGCGAAAATCTTCGGATTGAAAATTGAGGACGTATTTATTTTTGAGGAGTAAGTTTGAATAAACTTGGTTTTGTGCCTTGCGGCACGGAAAGGATGATAATAAACATGGTTAAACAAAAAATTAAAATTTATTTTGTAACGCTTATTGTAGGTATTCTGCTGATTTTCGCCGGCATGTATACCGAAAATGCCCTCGGCAGCATAGGCTTTGCCGTTGCGGTTATCAGTGCCGTAAGGATAGTAAGATACAAAAGGCTGATGAAAAATCCTGCGGAACTGGAGAAGTATGAAAACACACTTAACGACGAACGGACGGCATACATAGCTTCAAAAGCATATTCGGCGGCATACTGGGTATCCGTATACTGTCTTGTTATACTGATGTGCGTATTCCTGTTTTTAAAGCTTGACGAATATGCGAAAATACTTTCGTACATAACGACATTTCAGCTTCTGCTGTACGTTTTATTCGCAGTCGTGTATAATAAAAAATATTAACAGAGTGTATGCCGAACAATTCCGAAATGCCTTTATGCCTTTATATAATGACTGCTGAACAATTACAAAATGCACTCATATACTAATTTTTTCGGCATTTTGTAATTGTTCAAGTGC
>CAKVOK010000052.1 GCA_934792465.1 uncultured Clostridia bacterium
CGAAATAATGAAACAGATATAAAATTTGCTAAAATGTTATTTTCGCCGAATTGTATTAAATATAGTGTGCAAAGACATAATTCAGCTCTTGATACAACGAAAAATCGCCTGTTTTAGGCGGTTTTTCGTGTTTCTGATATGCTCCCGACTCAGTTTTTATCAATATTTTACTTTCAAGATTTAGGAAGAGGTCTTAGTTTGACATTCATCAATACTTTTTTGTCAATGCCATAAAAAGCTATATTTTTCAGACTTTGTAACAGTTTTTCATTAAATTCCGATATGATCTTATTGCTGTTTTTGAGCGTCTACATGATTTTCTTTTTCCCTTTGAAGCCTAATTCTAAAACAAATTTATCAATTTCAGCCATAGCTTTCACCATTTTCGTATACAATATTTCGTTCTTTATTTAAAGGAAATGCCGGCAATAATAGTTTTCGGATTTTAGCTGCATCTGCTATATAATATTCCATTAATGAAGAAATATGAAAGTGATTAGCCATATACACACATTAAAATTAAAAAAATGTTACATCTAAAAAAAGTGTTACATTATAATTTAAAAATATGTTATGCTTTGATTCAAGTGCTTCTTTACAATATGCAATGATTATGTTATTATTTTTATATAAACCTGCGAACTTAACTGTGCTTTGCAGTGCCCAATTACGGTTTCGGGTTTTTAATATACATAAATATATTTTACGGAGGTAAAAAATGAACAAAACAGATTGGTTTCACGACAGAAAATGGGGATGCTTCTTCCACTATTTATATGGTAAGGCAGGTTACAATGCCGAAAGCAAATTCCAACCGGAAGTAAGCTGGAATGAATGTGTAAATACATTTGATACAGAAGCGTTTGCAAAACAAATGGATGAGCTTAGAGCCGGATATGTGTTTATTACATTAATGCAGGGCAAGAAATATATGTGCGCCCCGAATGATACATATAACAAAATAACAGGTGAAAAACCCGGTGAGGCATGCTCGGAACGTGATTTGATAATGGATCTTGCCGATGAACTTGAAAAATATGATATACCGCTTATGGTTTATTTCACAGGCGACGGTCCGTGGCTTGATGAAAAATGCGGACCGGCAATGGGGTATCACGACAGATTTAATGAGGTTGTAACCGAAGAGTTTCTTAAAAAGTGGACAAGCGTTCTTAAAGAGTATGCCGTGAGATATGGTGATAAGGTAAAAGGTTGGTGGATTGACGGTTGCTGCAACTTTTTTGGATACAACGAAGATTTGCTTAAATATTATAAAGAGGCGGTAACCGCAGGCAATGAAAATGCACTTCTGGCACTCAATAACGGTGTTTATTGGATAGATCTTGATAATCCGGAATTTGAACCGCTTTTTGAAGGTGAAACACATCCGTATAAGAAAAATGATATTGCCTGCCGGAAATATCAGGAGGGTAATGAAATGGCGATGAGAGCCATTCCGCGCCCCGGTCCGAAACGTTACAGCAAATATGAAGATTTTACAGCGGGAGAAGAAATGGACTTTATTTTTTATCCCGAAGAAAGATTTACCGACGGCGCACAATGGCATATACTTTCCTTTCTCGGACAGAATACTGCCGGAGGCGGAAGATTTTCGAGTTATGGCTGGGGAAATTACGGAAGCAAATACAGCGGAAAAGAAATGCGTGAATATGTCGACAAGGTTAATGCCAAAGGCGGCGTGGTTACAATAGAGGCAGCATGCTTCAGAGACGGAAGTATGGACGCTGCTCAGGTTGAAGTATTGAAATATCTCAAATCTTGCAGGGATTAATTTAAATATAAGAGATTAGGAGGCATTTGTCTGCCTCCTATATTTTAAATAAAGGAAAAAATGATGGAAAATAAATTATATTACATAAAACCGGCAACTTGCTTTGAAGAAGCACTTCTCATAGGGAACGGGCGGCTCGGAGCGATTGTGTATGGAAAAACCGATATAGAAAAAATATCTTTGAATGAAGAATCTGTATGGACGGGCAGACTTGCCGACAATCCTGTTCCCCAGCGTTCATCGCAAGCATATTACTATGCAAAAAAAGCTATTGAAGCAGGTGATATAAATAAAGCGCAGTATTTGATAGAAAAATTCTTTACTTCGGAATGGACTCAGATTTATTCTTCGCCCGGAAACCTCTGCATTAATTTTAACCATGACAAAGTATCGGATTATGAGAGGGTATTGCATCTTGACAGCGGTATTGCGAATATATCGTATAAATATGACAATTGCGTTTACAACCGAGAAATTTTTGCGTCCGCAAAATCAGACTGTATTGCAATAAAACTTACCGCATCACAGAAAGAGAAAATATCTTTCAAAATGAAAGCCGAACTGCTGCAAAATGTAACCGGTGTAAATTTTGATAACGGAACACTTGTAGCAAAGTGCTATTGTCCGTCATATGCCACGGAATATGAAAAAGAATGGTGTCGATATGACGAAGATGATACGCAGAATATACATTTTACCGAAATAATAAAGATTGAGCAGGACGGTGGTTCATGCAGATTTGAAAATAATGAAATATTTGTTGAAAATGCAAATGCCGCATACATATATATTGATATACGAACCAATTTTGCATACCTTATCGGCAGCAAAAAAACACCTGATGACAATACAATTTCTGTTATGAAAGGATATGACGAGATAAAACGCCGGCATGCGGAAAAATTTTCCGAATTATATAACAGAGTTAGTCTGGAACTCGGAAAAATATGCGAAAAGCCAACAGATGAGCGTTTGCGGGAATTTGACGGAAATGATTTGGGTTTGTATGAGCTTCTGTTTAATTACGGAAGATATTTGCTTATTTCCTCGTCATACGGAGGAATGTTGCCGGCAAATCTGCAAGGTATATGGAATGAAAAGCTGTATTCTCCGTGGTGTTCAAACTTTACGCTTAATATAAATCTGCAAATGAATTATTGGCACGCTTACCCATGCAATCTCGAAGAGTGCTTTGTGCCGTTTGTGAATTATGCAAAAAGACTTTGCGAAAACGGAAAGCGCACGGCAAGAGAATATTATAACGCATCCGGCTCTGTATGTCATTCGGCAAGCGATATTTGGGCACATACGAATCCTATAGGAAGAGGACGCACCGGATGTTCGACTTGTGCGCCGTGGAATATGTCACTGGGGTGGATTGCGTGTCAAATGTATGATGCGTATTTATATAACCTTGATGATGATTATCTTAAAAATGATGTATATCCCGTAATTGAGGAGGCAGCACGCTTCTATTCGGAAGTTATGTCACAAGATAAGGAGGGATATTATGTATTGACGCCGTCTTGTTCTCCGGAAAATTTATATGTTTTAAACGGCGAAAACCATGCGCTTGATATAACGGCAGAAATGAGCATGTCAATAATACGGGAACTGTTTGCAATATTGATTGAATGTAATAATATTTGTGAGGATAGAGTTCTGGTTGAAAATGTAAAGTATATATATGACAGACTAAGACCTATGAAGCTTAGAAAAGACGGCAGAATATCGGAATGGTATCACGAATTTGACGAACAGGATATACTGCACCGACATTTATCGCATTTATATTCGCTCTATCCGGGGCATAGCATGGATGAAAGGTACAGAAGTGCTGCAGAAAAGGTTCTTGAAGTCAAAGGAGATGACGGGACGGGATGGAGTCTTGCATGGAAGCTTTGTATGTGGGCCGAACTCGAAAACGGGAATAAAGCTTTAAAGCTTCTTGAAAATCAATTACGGCTTTGCAATATAAGTGATGAAATATGCTACAGCGGAGGCGGAGGAGTATATCCCAATATGCTTGCTGCACATCCGCCGTTTCAGATTGATGCGAATTTCGGAGCGGCAGCCGGGATTGCACATATGCTGCTGAAAAGCCGAAAAGGGGAAATAACGATTTTACCGGCATTGCCGGATAGATGGCAAAAAGGAATTGTCACCGGTCTGCGTGCAGTGGGTAATATTTTTGTCGACATTGAATGGAAAAACAATACGGTGTCTGTGAGTCTTACGGCAAAAAACGACACTCTGACAGAGATAAAAGTCGGAAACAAAGTAGTAACAGCAAGCCTTTGCGGAAATAAAAAAACAGTTATTCAAATTACGGATTTTCGATGAATGAAAGGATTTTGAAATGGACATAAAAAAAGTCGAAATGCTGCTTGATAATACATATATTGCAACCGAAGAAAAAGATGGGCATTATGTGTTAAATGACATCAGAATAGAAATTAATGACAAAAACCAATTACTTGTTGAGGGAAACGGCTCAAGTATTATGAAAATAAAGGTTGTTTTTGAACAGACTTTTTCTGATGAAACACTGATTTTAGGAGATGCATGGGAGCGTGCGTACGGTGACTTGTCGTGGCGTGCCAAAGATGAATATGAGATAATCCCATGGTATTTTTGTGCAGCAGACCACAAAACAACAAAATGTTATGGGATAAAAACCTCACCGAACGCATTATGCAGCTGGAAGTTTTGTGATGATGGAGTTGCATTTGTTGCGGATATACGGAGCGGAACGCTACCCCTTGAATTATATAGTGAGTTGGAGGTATGTACATTTGTTTTTGAAGAGTATGCAGGGGATATACAAGAAGCATTGTCAAAATTTTGCATGAAAATGTGCGATAATCCGAGATTGCCCAAAAGGCAAATATTTGGAGGAAATGACTGGTATTGTAATTACGGTGATAATTCGTTTGAAAAGATTTTATTACATACAAAAATGATTGTTGAGTGCTGCAAAGAATGCAATGAAAAACCGTATATGGTGATTGATGACGGCTGGGAATTGTGTCATCATCAGGGCAACGATTATTCGGAATATTATAACGGCGGACCGTGGCAATACTCAAACAACAATTTTAAAGATATGGGCGAAACGGCTCATGCAATCGAAAGCGAGGGTGCAATACCGGGGATATGGTTCAGACCGTTGTGGACTGTCGAAAAATTTCCTAAGGAATACATTATAAAATCCGACGGGATAAGAGATACACTCGACCCTTCACATCCGAAAGTTCTTGAAATTGTAAAGAACGATATCAAAAATCTTGTAAACTGGGGATACAAGCTGATTAAACATGATTTCACAAGCTTTGATATATTCGGACAATACGGTTTTGAAATGAAAAAGGATGTATTCTTGAATGAAACGATGTTTTATGATAAATCTAAAACTACGGCACAAATAATAAAAGGTTTATACGGTGCAATAAGGGAAGCAACCGGAGAAGATGTAATTATAATGGGCTGTAATACAATAAGCCATTTGGCGGCAGGCTTTTTTGAAATACAAAGAACAGGTGACGATACGAGCGGATTGGATTTTGAAAGAACAAAAAAATACGGAGTCAATACTCTTGCATTTCGTATGTGCCAGCATAAGGCATTTTATTTTGCAGATGCTGACTGTGTAGGAATAACGCAAGATATTCCATGGGAGAAAAATAAGCAGTGGTTGGATGTGCTTGCCAAAAGCGGTACCCCCCTATTCGTATCAATAGAGGAAAATGCGTTTTCGGATGATGTGAAACGGGATCTTACGGCTGCATTTAAAATGGCAGCAGAAAATCAAACGGTTTCAAAACCGATTGATTTTACGGAAAATACAATACCCGAAAGATGGGAAAGTGTATACGGAAACAACACGTACCGATGGTGGTAAATTAAAAAATCTTAAGAATAGAGAAGTTTTATATGAAATTTGCATTATATGATTACATAACTGTACCCTATGAATTGACACGCTACGGTGCTTACGATTAAGAAATCCGTGCATTACGGGCTGAAAAATCGAATTTTCAGCCCGTAATGCGTTTATTTTAAGTTGTTTTTATATTCACTCGGAGTAGAGCCCACAATGGATTTAAATGTTCGTATAAATGTGGTTCGGTTGTTAAATCCTACAGCTTCATAAACATCCTTTATTGTCAGCTTGTCGTTTTTAAGCAGTTCCTTGGATTTATTTATCCGAAGAATATTAATATATTTTGAAAAAGTAACCGATGTTTCCTTTTTTATCAACCTTGAAATATAGGACGGGGAAGTATGAAAAATATCGGCAACCTGTTCCTGATAAATATCTTTATTGTAATTTTCCTGGATATATTCGATAATATTGTTTACGTTGATTTTGTTTGTTTCGTTTTGATTTTTAAGTATATCAAGGAGTGTATATATATTGTTCCATATTTCCTCCTTGCTGCATTTTAAAATGCTGTTTATTAAAGCGTCGTCACCGTCTTGATTGGAATCGTATTCTATATTCTTAAGCTTTAATACTTTAAAAATCAGATTAAAGTATTGAGTAAAAAGCTTGTAAAACTCTTTTTGCGAAGCGTTTGCATATACGTATTCGGAATACTTTTTTTGCATAAGAACTATAGATTTTTCTGTGTTTGAAGCAACAAGGTGATTGTACAATGCCGTTTCGTCAGCAAACGTGAAAGAAAATACGGATTCTTTTTTCTTATCAATCATTACGTGAACATGAGAAAGAGGATTCGGAACAAACAAGCTGTTCAGTGCTTCATTATGCGATTTTCTGAGTCCTTCCAATCCCGGTTTGACCGAGCCTGCCGAAATGGAGATTGCAATATCCGATGAATCATATGAAAATGCCTCTTCAATTTGCCTGATTATATCAGACACGTCATCGCTAATATCGCTTCTGTCGGGATTTAATAGTATGTACAGTGTGTGCTCATCGCTCGGTATTATATACATATGCTCGAAATTTTGAGAAAACTCTGATTTGATAAGGTCATAAATGCCAAGCTCTATGGTTTTTTCCGCCAATTCGTTATATTTTTCGTAAAATGCCTTTGTAGGCGTAAGCTTTATTACTATCGAACAAAAATAATCGTTTGTAAAGTATGAAAATGTTTTCATTTCGGATTCCGATATGCCGGAATAGTGTTCCGTTGAATTTAAAAAACGAACTAATTTTTGCTCTTCGATAATCGGAAGGGTTCTGCATAATTGCTGCTGCATATTCTCGTTTGATTCAAGAATACCGGAAATGGCAACATGAAGGCTGTTCAATGAATCATCGTGATTTGGCAACAGGGTTTGTATTTTCTTAAACGGTGAATAAATTGTGTCGGTTTCTTTAAAGCATAGCACCAGTATAACTATAAAGATAATTATATTAAAAACAAACAATATATTCAGCAATAACGGCGTCGAACGGTTGATAACGCTGTTCGGAGTCGAAACCAGATACACATATCCGAGAGAAGTATAGCTCGGTGAATACGATACTACGAAAGATTTTTTGCCGTACATAGTACAATCTATGTTATTTGAAATTTCGTTCGTGAGCTGCTTGATTAACTCTTTGTCTTTGATGATTTCCGAACCCGATTCGTGAAAATTTTGATATGTGGTTTTGTTCATGATGCTTATGGTGCTGTTGTCGAAACCGGAGTAGGTTTTAAAATTTTCAAGCAAGCTTGCCAGATTTATGTTTACAACTATGATATTTGAAGTGTATTTTTCGCCTATTTTCGCAAAAATCAGAGGCACTATATTTTTTTCTGACGACAGTGTTTTCACTTTTGTCGGCGGAAGCGTTTTGGTTTCGCGATTCAGCGGAGATAGAGCTTTCCAATAATCGGTATTATAATTGTTGTAAGAATATATATTTGTAAAATAATCCCCGAATGTATATGTTTGGGTTTGCGTATACACCATACCGTTTACTTTGTCAGCTATAAAGATGCTGTCGATGATTTCGTGATTTTTTGAAATCTGCTCCAGAATATTTTGTGTATAGCGAATATTTTCGGCAGTGGCATTGCTGCCGGTTGCCGTATCGGTGAAACGTTGATTTTCGGATAATATACGGATTGAGTATGCGATATCCGAAATTGATGTTTCTTCTTTCTGACTAAAGTTTTTTAATGTTTTGGCGTATGATTCTTTCAACTGTGTTTTGTATATTCCTCTGAAAGAGAAAAGTGACACCAAAGAAAACAACACGCTGAGAAGTGCCGGAAAAAATATAAAGAAAAATATTAAGTTGTGTGTTTTTTTCATTTTCTGTAATCCCTCTTTCATGTGTTATATATAATAATATTTAAATTCGCTTTGCCTTTGCATTGAACAGATAATGATAAATCATCGTAAATTCATTATAACACACGTGTGGCGAAAATGCAACACCCAACTTCAAAAAATGTTAAACTATTTTAAATTAAAAGTGGAAATATGCGCATTTATCATGCACCAAAAGCACAGATTTAAAAAAATGCAACAGACGCAAAAAATGTTGCATACTTATTTAATATATTGTCACACATTAAGAAACTGCGTCTTTAAAAACGGCATGCTGTGTGATATAATTATAATCAAGCTACAAAAAAACGGCAAAACGAACTTGCCGATTAATTCTACAGCAGACAGCTGTAAAACAGAAAGGATTTGATTAAACATGAGAAAAGGAAAAAGAATTTTATCGGCATTGCTTACGGCTGTAATGTCGGTAAGTATACTTGCCTCTTGCGGCAGTGATAAAAAAGATAACAGAGTTACAATTGAACCCGGCGATTGGGTGCATACCTCCGAAAGTGCCGAAAGCAAACAAAAGTGGGAGGATAAAATTGTAGCTTTCGAAAAGAAATATCCTGACATTAAGGTGAAAGGCGGCAATATCTATCGCTTTGACACGCAGACATTCAATGCAAAGGCGGCTGCCGGACAATTGCCGACTTTTTTGGCGGTTCCCTATACAGAATACGGTCAAATGAGCAAAAACGGATATACATCCGATATAACAAAGGCGCTTAAGGACAACAACATACTTGATAAGATTAATCCGGATATTTTGGAGATTTTGACAGATGACAAAGGAGCAATCTGCGGTATGCCGGACATGACATATGTACAAGGCTTACTTATAAATAAAGAAATTTTTAAAAAAGCGGGACTTGCTGATGAAAACGGAATGCCGAAAGTTCCGAATACGTGGCAGGAGCTTGCGGAGTATGCTAAGATTATAAAAGAAAAAACAGGAATTGCCGGTTTTTCAATCCCGACGACCAACAACTGCGGCGGCTGGATATTCCTTAATATCGCATGGTCATACGGTGTGAATTTTGAAGAACAGCAGGCAAACGGAAAATGGAAAGCTATATTTGATACACAGGAATTCAGAGATGCATTGCAGTTCTTATATGATTTAAGATGGAAATATGATGTATTCCCGGATAACAAAGTCATTGACGCAACAGAATATCAAAAGGTATTTTACACAAAACAGGCGGCTATGATTATAACAGGTCCTGACAATGCATCGGGAATTGTAACACAGGGAGGATTAAACAAAGACGATATATTCTTTGCGAAGATGCCGAAAGGCCCTGCCGGAAGATACAGCCAAATGGGCGGAGCGGCACGTGTTTTCTTCTCAAAAAATTCCGAGGAACAAAACGATGCTGCGGTTAAGTGGCTTATGGAAGAAGGATATACTCCGTTTATAACGCCTGAAATTGAAAAAAATATACGTACAAATTGTGAAAACACAATAGAAAAAGGCGGAATTGTATTCCCGAAAGAGCTTTTCAGCCAATGGGAAAGCGAAGACAGAAAGACAAAAATCGAAAAAATTTACGGAGAATATGCCAATGTCGATATAAGAAACTATGAAAATTACATGGATTTTTCGGATGTTATAATCAGACCCGAAGAGCCTGTTCTTTGTCAGCAGCTGTATTCGATATTGGATAATGTGATTCAGGAAATCATGACAAAAAAGGATGCGGATATTGATGCTTTGGCAAAAAGCGCAGCGGAGAACTTCCAGAAAAATCATCTTGACAAAATGGAGTAATAAACAATATGGCTAACGGTGAAAAGAAATTAATTAAACATAACAGAAACTTATCAGCGGCATCCGTAAAAACAAATGCTTTCGGATGGCTGTTAATTCTTCCGGCATTATTGATGTTTGTGCTGATAGTATGGCGTCCTGTTGTTATCGCCTTTACAGACGCATTTTATAAAATTCAGGGCGTTGAGCGAATTGAGTTTGTAGGATTTAAAAACTTCATTGATGTTTTAACGGATGAAAATTTTTTAAAGGCACTCGGAAATACGGCTCGGTATGTGCTTTGGTCGCTGGTTATAGGACTTCCGCTTCCTCTGATTACAGCTGTAATGCTGAACGAAATGGTTCATACAAAGAATACTTTTAACGTATTAATGTATTTGCCTTGCGTCATACCGGCAATGGCGACATACCTTATTTGGAAAATGGTTTATTCCGACGGTGCGGGCGGACTGCTTAACATGATTATAATGTTCTTCGGCAAGGATGCAACAACATGGCTGAGTGATTCTAAAAAGGTTATTCCGCTTATTATTATTTCGATGACATGGAATTCTTTCGGAGGGTCGGTTATTTTGTATCTTTCCATACTTCAGGGAGTGGATAAGAACCTCTATGAAGCGGCAAGACTTGACGGAGCCGGCATATTTACGAGAATACGGGTTGTTATGATGCCGAATATTTACGGGATATTGCTTTTGAATACAATAAGACAAATCATAGGTGTATTCCAAATTTATGAACAGCCGCTCACAATGACCGGAGGAGGTCCGAACGGAGCGTCGCAGACGCTCGGGCTTATGAACTATTATTATGCATTTAAATACGGACAATTTGATAAGTCTATGGCACTCGGTGTAATAACGTTTCTGCTTTTAGTATGGCTTACCTTAATTTATTTCCGATTGGACAAGAAGATTAATGATTAGGGAGGTTGAAAAAGTGAAATTTTATAGCGAGAAAACAGACGGATTTATAAGTTTTTCGGATTTAAAGACAGGCAGAGTGAGAGTAGTATATCTTATTATGTTTCTGATTCTGCTGATACTTGCTCTGGCTTGTTTGCTTCCCGTTGTCTGGGCGTTGTTCTCGGCATTCAAGACGCCTGAAGAAATGTATAAGGTGCCGGCAACTTTTTTGCCGACAACATTTGATTTTTCGAGGATTGCGGAGGTTGCAGGCCGAGTGAGAATAGACCAATATCTTTTAAATACAGTTTATATAATAGCAGGGTGCTGGATTGTGGATATAATATTCAACGGCTTTGCCGGTTATGTTTTGTCCAAAATTCGTCCGAAAGGCATACCGCTTGTGGAAACGCTTATTTTCTGGTCGATGATGCTCCCGGGAATAAGTATGGCACCGCTTTATATGACATTTGTGGATTTGCCGATTTTGCATATAAATGCGACAGGGTCATTTCTACCGATATGGTTGATGGCAGGGTGTAATGCGTTTAACATTATGCTTATGCGCAATTTCTTCAACGGCATTCCGAAAGAGTATATGGAGGCGGCACGAATAGACGGCTGTTCAGATGCGGGAATATTCTTTAAAATTATGATTCCGCTCGCCAAACCGATTATAGCTGTTATTACAATTTACAGCATTATCGGTTCATGGAATAATTTTATGTGGCCGTACCTGCTTCTCGGAGGCACACAAAAAGAACCGCTTGCGGTTTTGCTGTTCCAGATATCCGGCGGTGTTGTACCTCTTAAAGAAAACGATACGCTCATGGTTGCTATGATGGCGTCAATTCCTCCGATAATAATATATGCGTGCTTATCAAAGCAGATTTCGGGCGGACTGAATATGAGCGGAATAAAAGGGTAGTATGAGAAAGGAAATGAAATGAAAAGACTTAAGAAAACTTTGGCTTATGTTTTATCTGCGATAATGCTGCTGTCCCCCACTTCGGCAGTATACGCTGAGGAAGCTGTGCAAACGCAGCAGGACAGCAGAGTATTGCTTGATATAAACTATGATGACAAATTCAGAGAAATTGACCGTTTCGGTTCTCCGACAGCGTCGGTGATAACGGACGATGACGGAAATAATTATCTGAAAGTCGATTGCAACTGGTCGTGTGCAGGATATTATCTTGATAAAAAAATCCCTAAAAACGGCGAATTTTACGATGTAAGCTTCGACTTTGCGGTAAATGAGCCGAGCGGAGATTTTTTCCTGCTTATGCTTTCGGATAAGGATTCGGAGAGCGAGTATGTTTATGACCAGTTCGGACTTATAGGCGCTATGGATAGCGGTGAATTCAGAGTCGCTAACATGATAATGCCGAATATAAGATGGGAAAAAGGGAAATGGTATTCTTATTCGTTAAGATTTAACAGAAAAAGCAATTATATAACTGCCACAATTACCGATAAGGATAATTCGGGCAACACATCAACATCATCGGCGTGGGCAGACCCGTCCGGATATTCGGGATACGGTATGCCGGACAGAAATTATGACTTTTTAAGATTTTATTCTCAAGGCTCAATATCGCTTGACAATGTTTTGATTAAAGAGTCGGAAGAAATTCCGTTTGTAGTATCTAATGTTACATCCGACCATGTAGGAAACATTTTCGGACCCAATGATGAAAAAGTGATTTATGCTACGTTTGTGAATGTTCTTGATGCACCTCTTACGGCTGATATTAGATATACCGTTGTAACGGAAGACGGTGTAACCGCAGACAGCGGAGAGCTTACAGACGTTAAAGCATCGGTGAGAGAAAAAAAGATTATCCCGATAACGCTGAATCTTCCTAAATTCTACACATACAGAGTCTATTTTGACGTGGAGGCAACGAATGACAATACCGGTGTAACAAAAACGTATACATCAGACCGCTGGAAACTTTCCATGGTTAATAAATGGGTAAAGGGCGAACCGAAAAATCCGTACACGGGAGTATGCCAGACGTATGTACAAACGCCGGACGTAGCAAAACAAGTGCTTGAAGTTTTAGACCAAAGCGGTATTGGCAACATCAGGCAGGACGCCGTATGGCTTTTATGGGACGACAGAGGTGCCGGCGGAGATTTGCATGAGCATCCGACAGGAGATTGGTGGGCAGACCTTGCAGAAAAAGGAATTGAGGTTATGCCGATAATTGCAGCGGATAACGCATATTTTAAGGGCAATGTCGATGTTCCCGGAAAAGGTTTTGTTCATGATATGGCAGCCGCAGGCATAGAAGGAATATGGGATCGCTGGGAAGAATATGTGAGATTTGTTGCGGAAAAGAAAAAGGGGCAGTATACAAAAATCTCTGTAATCAACGAGCCGAACGGCGAAACCACGCCGGAGGAATATGCGGAATATGCCAAAAGAGCGTATAAGATTATAAAAGAAGTCGACCCGAATGCACTGGTTGTAGGTCCGGAGCTTTATCCTATGCCGTGGGATTGGGTAGAAGGATTGCTTAAATATATTTCCGAACATCCCGATGAAAATTTTCTCGATGTATTCTCTTTTCACCCGTATGACTGTACGGAGGAGGACGAATGGGTTACACGTTCGACTGTTCCGGGGTTAAGACTTTCCATAATTTTCAGAGATTCGCTTTTCCAGGAAAGACGGGATATTATGTACGGTCTGTTGAAAAAGTACGGTCTTGAGGATAAATTACAGCTATATGCAACAGAAATAGGCATGTCAACAACGAGAGGAATGTTCTCATTAAAGCTCCAGGCGGCGGAGCTGTCACAGCTTTATCTGGAAAATCAGGCAATAGACTTTTTCGATGTGATAGATTTTTATAATTTTGAAAACAACGGATACAGCGGCTTTGCCGAATACGACGAAACATGGGGCGAGAAAAACTTCGGTATGCTTAATTCCAGAATGGATCCTGTTCCGTATGCTGCCAAGCCGTCGTATGTTGCGATGTGCGGATATAATAAGCTTATGTCCGGAGCAGAGTTCGTCGACGAAATTGTTGATACGGATACTTGGACAAGGGCTTACAGATTTAATACAAGGGACGGAATGCAGACAATCTCCCTTTGGTCGGAATATAACAATAAAAATATTGCATTTGACCTCGGAACAAGCTCGATAGATATTTATGACCAGTATTCAAATCATATCGGAACGATTAATTCCGAGGACGGAATATATGATTTTACCGCTACATTCGAGCCTATATACATAAAGGGCAGATTTACGAAATTCGAGAAGAGCACGAGCACAATTTCATTAAGCTCCGGCAGAATTAACGCTGTTGCCGATGATACCGGAAGAATTAATATTTTTGATAAAAAAGGACGGAATCTCAGAGTTGAGGTTGTGGATTCTCCGGAAGCTAAGGTTGCTGTAAATACGGGTATAGTTGACGGCAGCGGACAGCTTGTTATAGTAACAAATGAGAATGCGCGGGAAGAAGAACCTATTGAAATAAAAGTTTACGACGGTGATAAGCTGGTATTTTATACAATGGCGCATATTATAATAGCCGAAGACGGTCTTGAGGTTAAATACTCAATCGGAGCGGATCCGAACGCAAAGGACAGGAATGTTATTAATGTTTCGGTTAAAAACAAAACCGCAGGGACAACACTCAACGGAAAGGTTTCCGCAGATTTGACTGATATCGGCGGCAAAGACGAACAACGTACCATTGTGGATTTGGCGGCAGGTCAGACAAAGACGGTTTATGTTAATGTGCCAAAGTTGTCGAATGTAAAAACATTTAATATGCCAGTCAGAGTTTCGCTAGGCGAAAGATTCAACTATTCGGATACCATATCATTTATAGATAAGATGAAGGTTTCGTATAACGATACGGGCAAAAAAGGATTGGAAGTCCTTGATGAGGATTTAAGCGGTTCAAAGTGGTTTGCTGCCGATGATGAATTGTCAACAAGTTCAATTCAGAATTGGGGCGGAAAATCAGACTGTTCGTTTAAGAGCACACTTCGGTGGGATGAGGATTACCTGTATATATATGCAGATGTTGCAGACGATGTATTCTTTCAAAATCAGACAGGCGCAAATATATGGCAGGCAGACAGTGTTCAGGTAGGAATTGTGCCGGCTGAAAATATTTCCGACCCGACAGGCACGAAAAACAACTGTGAATTCGGTATGGCAAAAACATCGAACGGTGATGAGATTTTCAAGTTTAAAGACATTGACCCTATCGGAGCAAATAACACGTCTATGCCGTCGGAATATATTAAAATTACAACTCAAAAGGGACAGATAATTTATAAAGCGGCTGTTCCGTGGAAAGAGTTAATAGGCAGAGATTCTGTGTCTTCCGGAGATTCTTTCCGGTTTACAATGCTTGCAAACGATAACGACGGTGCCGGAAGACGCGGCTGGGCTCAGCTTACGGACGGTATTGCCGGTCAGAAAAACCCCGATTGGTTCGGAATAATAGAACTTACAAAATAAAAAAAGTTAATCAGTCGGTGGCGACTCACCGATAAATTAATAAAATGCGGATATGTGAAATCCAACAATATTTCCGAAAATCTTTCTGCCTCCCGGACGGATTTTAAGAAATGGCGGAAGCGGTTTCACAATTCCGCAAAAAAAGAAAGGATGTTAAAAAAATGAAAAAAATTCTTGGTTTGTTTTGCACAATCGTAATGTTAATTTCAAGCGTTCCGGCTGTGCTGGCGGAAAACAGCGGCGAGGCAGACAGCGACATCTTGTTAAGTAAAAATTTCGAGGAACTCACTGTCGGAGAAACCTATACCACTGATGCATTTTACACCGATTATTCTCCGGCAAATACTCAATATGCGATTCGTTCGGATGAAACGCACGGCAACTATGCCGAGATACTTCCGAATTGGGCTACCGGCGGATTCTATTTTAATAATCGGATGACCGAAGGGGAATATAAAATAAGCTTTGATTTTAATTGGCTTTCCTCTCAGGTACATTCATCACTCAGCCTCACGAAAAAAATGACGTATGATGAGGGAACTAAAAATGACCTTTTATATAATATGTTCCATTTGCTCGGCACGGCAGACAACGCATTGAGTAATGAATCGAATACTCTTCGAGTAAACGGCGAGCTTCTCAGCGGAAGTATTACGCCAACACTCAACAACTGGTATCATTATGAAATGATTTTAAGCAGAGCCGATTGGACATACAATGTTACAATAAGCAACAGCGAGGGCGAAGCTAAAGGAAACGGAACAATTCCGGAAGGCAGAAGATTTGATTGTTACGATATGCTCATGAATACTGCAATGCCGAATTACTACATAGATAATATAACCGTAGAAAAATATCATCCGGCAGAGGCAAAGCTTTCAAGGGTTGAATATGTCAATAAAGACGGCTCTGTGAGAGATAGCCTTTATACATCGGCAGCAGCCGTAAGATTTGTATTTAATGAAGCTATGGACAAAGCGAGTCTTGATACGGCCGTTGAAGTAGACGGCGTTGAAACCGGTGACAGAACGATTTCATCCGACGGAATGATATATGATGTGGCAATTACGGGAAAACTGCAAAATAAAGACGTTATAAGCTATTCTGTTATGAAATCCGCACAGGCGGTAAGCGGCAATAAATTGTCGTCAATCAAAGCAGGAGAAGCGGAAGCGACAGATGCGTCAATTCTTTTAGACCTTGATTTTGAAGACGAGCCTATTCCGGAAAGCTTCAACGGAAGTAATTTTGAGTATGAATTCGGTAAGGAAGAAAGCGGAAATACGTACTTTGTCGCAAAGCCTAACTGGACTTTCGGCGGATATAAATTATCACGTGAAATTCCGACAAACGGCGGAGCTTATACAGTTTCTTTTGACTTTTCAATACCTGATTCAACTTCCACACTCGGATACGACCTTGTGCATTTGGGAGACAGCACATTTAAAACATTTTATAATGATGACGGTTCGGTAAACGACAGCAGAACGGTATATCATCATATGGCGCTGCTTAATCCGGAAAACGGCAATTTTAATTTAAACAACGTACAGATAAGCAGTGAACCGTTTGAGGCAGGCAAGTGGTATTCATATAAACTTGAATTTAACAGAAGTACGGCAGACTATTCGGTCGTTATATCTGAAAGAGGCACAAGTGACGATACGGTAAGCAGTGTATTTGCCACATTCGGTGACAATATATACAGAAACTTTGTTACATCCACAAGCTCCGGAAATATCGTTGCAAGCGGAGAAGGTAAGTTTGTCACATGGGAAAAGGGTATGAATCCCGACAGAGTATTCGATTCGCTGATGTTCTATTATTGTCAAAAGCTGAACATAGATAATGTAAAGGTGGCGGCTGAAGAAAAAGCACCTGAATTGAAAAGCATAAAATGGTTTGTTCGTCAGGATTTGAACGAAGAAAATGACAGAGAGATTGATGAAGGCGACCCAACGGTAAATAAAATCGTTATTGACCTCGGTGCCGATATGAACGAGGACGCAACGGCCGGAAACGTAGCTGTTCATAACATGGACAAGGATACCGATGTGTCTTTCACAAAAAATATATCCGGAACAAAAATTAAACTTGCACCGATTATACTTGAACGAGATACCAACTACAGACTTACCGTATCGGGCATTGTAAGCGCTGCCGGTATTGTGCAGAGTGAGCCGATTGAGTACAGCTTCAGAACCGGAAGCGGTGTTGTAACAAAGCTTGACCGAGTTGAAAGAAACGGTGTTGTAACGGATACGATTATCGGAGATATTAACGTTATAATAAAGGCTTCAAACAAATACTTTGAAGCATACAGTGCATCGTTAATTACAGCATACTACGACGGTAAAGGCGCACTTCTTAACGTTCAGGAAACGCCGGTGACAGTCGAAAAAGAGTCTGACGGTGAAATTTCCGTGCCTGTTTCGGTAACAAGACCTGAAGGCACGGCACAAGTTAAATTTATGCTTTGGCAGTCTGTTTATAACTGTAATTTGTTATCAGAACCGCTTAGTTATTAAGAAAAATCGAAGAATATATAAGTATTTTTGCCCGTGAGGCAATGGGTAGTTCCCTGTTGCCTCACTTCGGCAGATATTTTGTCAGCCTGCAACAGTTTAAAGGCGGGCGGAAAAACTTTGGAGGAATTAAATGACAATACTAAAAAAATTAATTATAATGTTTTGCATATTGGCTGTTTCGATTGTTTGTTTACCGATGTGCCTTGCGGAAGAAAGTGCGTCTGCTGTTTTAAAAATTGATTATGAAACAGAAAACGAAATACCTTCTTTTGAGGATTTCAGAGATAAGGGGTTGCCCGAATATATAATAAGAACAGATGATAATTCAAACTCGTATGCCGAAATTAATTACGGTGATTATTTGCGATGCGGCGGTTATACGCTTACTGACAGTATAACATCGGGTACATGGGAGATTTGTTTCAGGATAAATATACTCGGCGGCGAGGATGATTATGCGTCTGTTGCCTTGGCAAATAAAAATGATGTAAAAAAGCATTATTTAAATCAATTTCAGATTGCAGGTGTTTCCAACGGCAAAATAACCGTAAATAAAAAAGAACTGTCGGGAGATTTAACTCCCGTATTCGGAACATGGTATGATTATAAAATGATTCTTGATAAGAATACAAATACATACACAGCAGAAATAACAAACGGTGCGGAAAAGGCAGTCGGCGACGGAAGTATTCCGAACAGCCTTTCTTATGACGGCTTTATGTTTGCAAATACCTTACATGCCTTAATAGATGATATAGAAATAAAAAGTGTTCATCCGCAGCCTGAGGTGAAAAGCGTTGAAATACTTGATGAAAAGGGAATTGTTCAGCAGGAAGTTTCCGTTTCAACATCGGCAATCAGGATTACATTCAGCGACAAAATGTCGGAAGCAACACTTGCAGATGCCGTTAAAATCACAGGTGTCGGAGTCGGAGAGAAAGTTCTCGGTGAAAGCGGAAGAGTATATACGATTCAGATAATCGATATTTTAGTTCCAAACCAAGAATTTTCTTTGGAAATTTCGGAGGAAGCGGCTTCGGTGTGGGGCAAAACGCTGAAAGAGGTTTATACTGAAAATTTTAAAGCAGGCGAAATAAGCAGTGTGCTTTTGAATATAGATTTTGAAGAGAATAAGCCGGAGTTTTTGGTATGGTCCGGCAATCCTGAATATTCTTATAAAAAAGAGGAAAACGGCAACACATATTTTAACCATAAAGCAAATTGGAGCGGAAGCGGCTGGACAATGCAGCGGTCAATTCCGAAGACCGGCGGAAATTATACGGTCGAATTTGATTTTTCCGTACCGCAAATGTATTATAATGACGGTGACGTAAATTTCATTTGTCTTAACGATACAACAGACGTTGCTAACGAAAATATATATTTTCAGCTTGGACTTCTTCAGCTAAGATACGGAAAATTCTCCGTAAACGGAACCGCAATCGGTGATACGGAATATGAAGTTGACAAATGGTATTCGTATAAGCTGGATTTCAACAGAAGTAAAAGAACATATACGGTATTGATAACAGAACGGGATAACCAAAAGGTTGTTGCCGCAAGCGAGAGCGGAAGCTTTCATGCAGGCGGCTACGGCTCGGGAATGTTTGACAAGACATACGATTCATTTAAATTCTATTTTGATAAGGAAATAAATATTGACAATATCAAAGTAGCGGGTCTTGATAAAATACCGGAAGTAAAGGAAGTGAAATTCCTCGATAAAGACGGAGCGGAATTAAAGCGTTACGGTACGAATGCAAGTCTTTTGACGAAAAGCATTTCAATTGAACTCGGTGCGGAAATCAATCCGAGGACAATCGAAAATAATATAAGCCTTACAAAAGAAAACGGAGAAGATGTCGGCTTTACATATGATATTTCCGGCTCAATGCTAAAGCTTGAAAATATAGATTTTGAAGAAGAAACCGACTACAGTCTTTATTTGGGCGGCAAAATACTAAGCGTTTACGGGTATAGCTTGAAAAATGAGGCAGAGGACTATATTTTAAATTTCGAATGCGGCAAAAGCAAGACGGAAGTAACTCTTTCTCAAATTCAGATTGATAACAACAGTATTGACAGATTCAATAAGTTAAGAAACGGAGAAGCAACGGCTGTTGTGAAATTCGAAAATACAAAACGGGAAGCAGGTAAAGCAGAACTTATTGTATCTTATTATGATAAGGACGGAAAAAGAATTTCCGCAAGTGTTTATTCCGTAAATATACCGGCGAGAGAAAGCGGAACAATCAGTATGCCGATTACAATTTCAAAGCCTGATGATGCAGTAAATGCAGGATTTATGCTTTGGGAAAGTGTGTCGAGTGCAAAACCGCTTTCGGCTGCGATTTCGTTTTAAACAAGACTTATATTTGAAAGGATTACAGGTATGAAAAAAATAATTATTGCTGTTTTGTGTGCGTCTGCTTTTGCGGTTTTCACTGCAAATGCAAATGTCTTGCAATATTCGGCAACATTTGAAAACAACGAGTATGTTATATCCGGAAAGGCAGAGGACAAAGACAGAAATATATCGTTTGAAGTTATAGACGGGGCATATTCGTTTGGCGAGTTGAATCCGTCGAATTATCAGCAGATAAGCATATGGGAAAAACAAATTGATTTTGTCGGCGGCAACGTCGATTTTGACGTTAAAATTCCACTCGGCGGCGAATCAAAAAAATATAAGATACGAATGAACGGGCAGGATTTTACAGAGTTTGTAGAGTACAGCTTTGACAATGTGAATTCGGAAGATTTCAAAAATGTTGTTTCGGCACTTAAATCGAATTTGACAAGCTATGAAACTTTTAAAAATTTTGTACAAGATGGTGAAAATGCATTTTTGCTTGGCTGTGATAAGGTTTTTGACGGTGCGGACAAAGAAGCTGCTATGAAGATTATGTACGAATCTATTAAATCGTCAGAAACATATATCGAAAGCAGAGATGAGATTATTTGTCTTTGGGCAGAAAGCAATCTTGCCGCATTTATAAATGCAAAGTCCGATATAAATGATTATTCGGAATTTACGGAAGCTATGGGTGACGATATTAAAAAATGGTACGGCAATGCGGCAGCGCAGAACGGTGCAACTAATAAGTTTTCATCACTTTTAAAAATGAGTACTTATAATAAAGCATCAGAAATTGAAAATGCGATAAAAAAAGCACTTGTATTGACAACGGTAAGATACGCTGACGGAGTGGCGAACATCGGAGAAATACTGAAAGATTTTTCCGATATAACCGGGATTTCCAAATCGGGGGAAATTGAAAAGTATACAAAAGTTGCCGGGACGGATTATGATGACTTTGATAAATTTATGAACGATTTCAAAAATATTAAAGAGAGCGGCGGAAGTACGTCAAGCGGCGGAGGCGGCGGAGGAAGCAAGTCGGTTGTATATCCGACTGTGGGAATCGGCTCAATGCCCAAAGAGGAAGATAAAATTAATATGAAGTTTATTGACCTTGATACTGTTCCGTGGGCTTATGAAGCAATTTCGGCACTCGTTGATAAAGGTATAATCAATGGCAGAAGCGAAGAAATATTTTCTCCCGATGATATGATTCTGCGTGAGGAATTTGTGAAGCTTTGCGTGGTTTTGCTGAATGCCGAAAATGATGAATATATAAACAAGTTTAGTGATGTGACTTATGGTGCATGGTATGAAAAGTACATAAATATTGCATTTAACCGTAATATTTGTTCCGGTGTCGAAAACGGCATATTCGGAGTGGGTAGTAATATCACAAGGCAGGACATGGCAGTGATGCTTTATAATCTGCTCAAATCCAATAATGTGCAGTTGATTAAAGCGCAAACAGAAGCTTTTGCGGACGATGAGCAAATAAGCGACTACGCCAAAGAAGCGGTTTATGCACTTGCCGGAGCCGGCATAATCAACGGCGTCGGCGACAATCATTTTCAACCGCAGGGAAATGCTACAAGAGCTCAAAGCGCAAAGGTTATATTCG
This sequence comes from uncultured Clostridia bacterium, assembly GCA_934792465.1. Lineage (GTDB taxonomy): Bacteria > Bacillota > Clostridia > RUG12999 > RUG12999 > CAKVOK01. Next base: position 21,778 of record CAKVOK010000052.1, read on the forward strand.
GAGCAATGAAACTGCTTCAGGGAGGTGGATTGAATGATGAGTAATAAATATTCAAAAGTTTTTAGGCGTTTTATTATGTTGATTCTGTGTTTTGCCATGACAGCAAGCTGTATTACCGTTTGTGAAGCAGCAGCCTCAAAGACAATTGCAAGTAAAATTAATTTTCTTAAGTCTATGGGAATAATAAATGATGATATGGACGCAGAAACAGCAAATACGGATTCGGTTGTTTCAAGGGCGGAATATGCACAGTATCTGATAAAATTTCTGAATATTCCGGCAGCCTCAAGCGGAAATCTTTATTATAACGACATACCGAAAACTCATTATGCCTACGATGAAATTACATCATTGACCGATGCGGGGTATCTTAGCGGCACAGGTTCAAAAACCTTTAATCCCGAAGCGCCCATGAAAACAAAATATGTATACATAACTATCGCAAAAGCGTTGGGTTTTGGTCCGGTAATTGAGAAGAGTGCCGATGCTGCGGGATATGCCGAGATGATTTGCAGTTCAAAAGGTATACTTTCCGGTGCTGAAAATGTTGGCAGTGACTTGAATTTGGATACATATTTCAATATTATGTATAATGCATTGCTTACTAAAGTATATACGTTTAATTCAAGCTTTGACGAAATCGTCGAAGGCGAGGAAACACTCTTATATACGACAAGAAAAATGAGATATGTAAAGCATGGCTGCGTAACGGCTGTCGGCAATGTTGATATATACGGCAAAAATACACTGAAAGATATAATGATTATTGACAATACGGAATATGATTTGCCGGACTTTGATGCCGCTGATTATCTGGGAAGACAGGTTCGTTTTGTTTACAAGGAGGACCGTCACAGCTTTGATACAGAGAAAAAGATAATTTGGATGGAAACATCTGATGATGATTCGATACTCGAAATTTCGGCCGGTTCCGATAAGACCTACAATTCGGAAACAAACGTACTTTCTTATGAAACGGAAAATGAAAAAACCAAGACGGTTAAAATCCCGGAAAGTATTATAATGATTTATAACGGGAAATTTCAGCAGTCAAATATAAAAGAAATCTTGTCACATGACCGTTTGAAGATGAGATTTCTTACAATGGGCGATTCGGATTATAAAATTGTAGTTGCGGAAGAGTATTACAATATTGTTGTAAACTACAAAAACATAAATGATAAAATCGTTTTCGGGCAAAACGGAGAAAGCCTTTCGCTCGATGAAAGCGAATACGATGATTTGACATTTTGCAATGCTTCGGGTTCACATGCCGATATCGCAGCACTTCAGACGAATAATGTAATAAGTGTCTATAAATCGTATGACGGTAAAAAGGTTAAAGCGGTTGTATCCGCAGCAAGCGTCAACGGTACGGTAAAATCGGTTAATGAAGATACATTTGAAATCGATGATGAAGAGTACGAGTTTTATAATTTGGGTAAAAATGCAAATGAGTTTGTTGCTGAAAATGTAACAATTTATCTTGACATAAACGGATTTGTCGCTTATTGCATAACGACAGATTCATCAAATTCATTTGTCGGATATCTTATTAAAGGCGGAGTTGACAGCGGAAAAGGCGGGGAAACTTTACGCTTGAAAATACTCAAAGAAGACGGAAAAATCGAGTATTTTGATGTGGCTGATAAAGTTGTTATAAATGATAAAACGTACAGAAACAATCCTACAGAAGCAATAAAGTCGTTGTCGGAAAGCGGAGCGGGACAGCGTGCCAAGCCGCAGATTATAAAAATAGGAGTAAATCTTGATAATAAAATAAGAAAAATAAGTACGGCATTTGAAGATGACGGCAAAACTCATGAGCTTACAGTGAACAAACGGCTTGCGGCAAGGGCAGGCGATGCGTCGAATTCGGCATTTTCATACTTAGCATCAGATGCAAAGAGGATAGGCAGAGAAATGGCATACGGTCCGAATACGAAAATATTTACCGTTCCGGAAGATGCCTTTATTGATGACGCAAAAGACTCACAATTCAGAGTAGGTAATCCTTTAGAAGGAGATTCGCCGAATGCTGTTAGCTACAGAACAAAGGCAACAGCGGACTTCTTTGAAGAATATATTGTAATTAAACGCGGTGGAAACACTAATGAATTAAGTAAAATCCCTGTCATGTTTGATAAAATGTTTCCGTTTTATGACGGTGACGGCAATGTTTTAAACAAAGTTATATTTTATAATAAATTCGGAAGTAAGCTTGAACTTGAAGTAGATGAAGATTTTGATTTTAAATCTTACGGGCTTATGAGAGGCGATATACTTAACTATGCAACCAGTGATTTAAACGGCAGAGTTACAAATATAAGCGTTGTTTATCAGCCGTCAAAAAATATTGTAACATCCAATATAAATGACACAACTTCCGAATATAGGACAGTTGTCGGTTATGTAAACAATGTTTATCCGGAGGGAATTACAATCGGTTATGAAAGCGGTGCAAATAACGATGAAGTTACATATATCGGCGAAAACGGTGCAAATAACGTTGTAATTTACGACAGAGATTCGGATAAAATAATTATCGGTGATTATTCGTCGGTCAGACCGTACAAAACGTATGGCAGTGAATGTTCCGCAGCAATTATATTCAATAACTATTCAAAATTTAACGGTATGTATATTTACAGATAACCATACAGTTATAACATGGAAAAATTAAACGGAGGAAAAGAACGAAATTTTTTTACGCACTGCTTAAGGCACTGTATTGGGCAACATATGAGGCAACGAAGAAATGGAGCAAGCCGTTGAAAAATTGGGGAAAAGTGTACGGAGAACTGTCAATCATGTATGAGGGACGATTATAAAATCGGTGTTTTATTCATAAAACCTTCATCTTGTAAAGGGTAAAATGCACGGCTGCGCCGCCCTTGGCAAGACGAAGATTTTATGATATATTATACTTATAGAGGGTGCTGCAAAACAAATTCGTTTTGCAGCACCCTCTTTTGGGGCTTTAGAAAAATAGTGCAGAATGGACAAACTGAGCAAAAGCAAGGCTACGTCCTTGCTTTTGGTACCCGAAGGTGTCAGGCAATCGGAATCCGAATCCTTGATGCCTTATGACGGACAATTTTTGCCCTTTTCGGCTTGTCATCCTCGAAAGGCGGTAGCCTTACTTCGTCTT